>NZ_JAASUG010000007.1:0-220991 GCF_014322885.1 Listeria grandensis
CCGTCCTGTGATTCTTACCCGAAAACATTGCTGTCTTCTTGGTTTTATCTTTGTTTCTGTTCAGTTTTCAAAGGTCAATCTCTCATGCTGCGTTTTGCGTTATGCGCATCAGCAACGTTTATAAATATACCAACTATTTATCCATTCGTCAATACTTTTTTGCATATTTTTCATTATAAATAGTGATTTATTTTTTCAGCCAGTGTTAAAAAGCGTTTTCCTTGCCTTGTACTTTCATCGTAAATGCCTGATAGATAGCCATTTTCATTTTGAATTGGTTGCTCAATAGGGAATTTCTCAAGTAACTCAACTTTCAGCTCATTCGCTACTTTTTCTCCACCACCTCGACCAAATAAATACACTTCTCGGCCATCTGCATCTTGATAATAAGATAAGTTCTCAATTACACCTAAAATGTGGTGTTCGTTTTTCTTTGCCATAATTCCAGCTCTCGCCGCTACAGTTGCTGCTGCTTGATGCGGTGTTGTAATAATCAATTCATTACATGTGGGCAATAATGTGTGTATGTCTAAAGCCACGTCGCCTGTTCCTGGTGGAAGGTCTATGATTAAATAATCTGGAGAATTCCAGTCTACATCTTCTAAGAACATCTTAATCATTTTTCCAAGCATTGGTCCACGCCATATAACTGGTTCACCCTCGTCCACAAATGACTCCATCGAGACCAACTGCACTCCATATGTTGTAACAGGGATAATTCGGTCATTCTTGGTTTGAGGACTCTCAGATGTTCCTAACAATGCTGGTAAGCTAAAACCATAGATATCTGCATCCAGTAGTCCTACCTTCTTGCCTAAGCGCTTCAATGACACAGCTAGATTTGCCGCTACTGTAGACTTTCCTACTCCACCCTTTCCACTCGCCACAGCAATGAACTGTGTTTTGCTTTCTGGAGACAGGATATTATTTCGTGCTTCCAATAATTTAGCTACTGTTTGCGTTGGTAGGTAGCTTAGTTCTATTTGGATTTCTTCACAGCCAAATTGCCCTAGTAGTTCCTGTATATTGGCAGTAAATACATCTGTTTGTTGCTCTGGATCAGCTAGTGCAATCTGAATATCCACACTATTATTAGTAACATCCACTCCAATTATTCCATCTGTTTCAAGCAACGTCGCCTCCAAAACTGGATCAGACACGCGATGTAATAGTTTGGTAATCTGCTGTTCGTTTAACATAAAAATAGAACCCCCTGTATATCCCGCGCCCTCTTTTTAAGCGCTTTCTTAATTATAACATGAGGCCGGTAGATTTCGCGAAACATTTGCCCAATTAAAATAATGAAGCTGGCAAAATCCCGAGTAATTTACGCTTTTTTTGTAGTTTCTAGTAAAATTTCAGCTAGCGTTTTTGTTAGGAATGGGGGGAAAAATAGGCTTACTTCTTGGTGAATTTTATATTCACATATATCTAAAACTATCGGATATCCTTCGTTCATTAAGTCTTCAACTAACATTTCAATATGCTCTTCATAAGTATGCTCTTTATTAGAAAAATGTAAATATACTTTTGGTAACATTCCTTGCGTATCCTTTAATTGCCTTGTTAGCAATTCATTTAGAATATCGATTTGCCTCTGATCCGTGCTACCCATGATGCTTTTTAAAACTGGTGCTTTTTCGGGGATATCGCTTAAATAATTTCCTAGTTTATACTGTGGTGCACCACTAATAATGTAATCCGCACCCTTTTTCATCCCGAAATATAAGCTGGCAAAACCACCTTTACTTGTGCCTACAAAAATCATTTTTTCTGACTGTAGCTTAGTTTTAAACGTATCAATGATACTCTCGACTGCTTCCATAATTTTGAAATCGCCATTTTCGGCTAAATAATAGGCTCCTCGTTTATCAAATCCGAAATTATCCAATATAAAAAGCTTATTGGCGCGGATATCTTTTAGCGTTCTTAAATAATTATAGGTCGCCTTCATTCCGGTTCGAGGAAATGCGCTAAAAATGATGATGAGAGGTACATCTTTTTGCGTACTTTTTTCTAAAATATAATTTAATTTTTGCCCATTTGGCGCCTTGTATGTGCGGCTCCTCCATTTGAAATATATTTTTACAATTAGTTTCTTCATTAACGATCCTCCAATTATTTTGTTAGTTCTCGTATTTTATCCAGCATACTTCGATAATAACCGCTCTCGTAATGGGATACGGAATGACCAAATGGATAGCTCGTGTCGCCGATATAACCACTATTTCTCATATCTAAAACTTTTGCTTTCGGAAAAACTTGCATAAACAACGTATTTAATTCATTCCAAAATCGATTGTATTCATCAAGCGTCTCTGGTGTGTTATATGGGACCTTCTTTTTTTGCGCATCATAGTAAAAACTTGTTAGTTCGCATACATTCAATATGATCTGTTCTTCACGGATGTAGCAAAGCAGTTGTTTTCGATATCGATGTAAGGAAGTAAGCCAAACGTTCTTGAAATGCTGTTTATTTTTATGATCCAGCATCTTGACGAAGCGAATATCATTCAGAATTCTGCTCTGCTCAAGTATAGGTGAAATGGTGATCGCCTGTTTTTCTGAAATAAATCCGATATTTTTCAATGCATCCGAATAGAGGTCAATTAATAGGTAGTCTGGATTCGTTTCTGCTATTCTTTCAAAAAACCTTTTCTCAAAATCTTCGCGGACAAATCGTTTCTTTTCATTAGGTATATCCTCGTACTCGCTTATATCCATTGTCACTACATCGGTCATGGTAGCTATAATAGACGAATGAAATTGTGTCATAACACATGCAAAATGAGACTTATATGTCGGATTAAAATATGGAGCCGAACTTAAAAAATTACGACTAAAACAACTGCCAAACACGGCTATTTTTTTCACTTGTGTCACTTTATCAATTCCACCTCTCCATTTTTCTCCCGCTGTAGCAAATTGATAATCGCCAAGCCCACTCCGAGCGCAATCCAAATGACGCGCATTTCAAAAATACTACTGCTCCCAACAGAAATTCCAATAAACCCTACTAGGATTACCATTGGCATAGCGGCCTTTAAAGACCGGTTTTTCAAATAGCCTCGTACCGCCCAATAAACAAAATATAGGAAGAATATAAGAACAGGAATAAAACCTAGCAAACCGATATCCGATATGATTGTCAACCAAAAGTTGTGCGCCGCCATTGTTTGTGAGCCTGACAAATCAATATTAGCAGTTCCATATAGAGCATCGAAAACATAGCGAGGCGTCATTCCAAGCCCAACACCTAGGAAATGATGATCTTGACATAGCTGGATAACAAATTTATAAATGAACATCCGGTCTTGCGTCGACTCCCCTTTTCCCGTGAATGATTCCACTAGTTGAGAGGTCTCCCCTGAACTCGCAAAACTTGAGTAAATCACTTTACAAAACAATGCAGTAATTCCTCCAAATATAGCGATCAGGAAATATTGAATTCGCAAAACTTTGAAAAGAACAAGAAAAACGATACATGCCCACCCTAAAAAGCCCGTTCTAGAATGTGATTCGATAACTAGGAAAGTGACAGCTACGAGCATAATTAACCAAATGAGTTGATGGCTTTTTTTCTTGGAAGTCAGGAGATATAGCGATGCTAGTCCAAAATAAATAACGAGATATGAGGCATAGTCATTCGTATTGATTAACCATCCAGTAGGTCTCGAATCTGCGTAATTCAGCAAGCTCCCCGCTGAGAAGCGCAGATGTTTCCCAGATAAAGCTTCATATAAGCCAATGCCTATTGAAATAATATAATTCCAAGTCACCCACATAAGTACTTGGCGCAATTTTGCCCATGAGGTGATGTAATAAGCACATATAAAAATTAAATAGCTGATTTCAAATTGAAAATAAAGCGCATTTAAACTCAGCATAACGTCTGCTGACCAAATCATTGCTATAGCTGCATACAAAAACCAACCAATCAAACAAAGAAGTGGTATCTTAAGAAACTTGATCGTAGTGAAATCTTTTTTTGAGCAAATAAATCCAACGATATGGACAGCTAGCAAAATTCTGAACAAAAATATATTAGGCATTTGAGGGAAAGATGCATATGGTCCCCAAAAACCCGACATCAACACTGCTAAAAACAGACCGTACATCCATTTATTAACAGACACCTTATTAATGTATATTATCCCAACAATGATGATAGGTACAATGAGTAATATCGGATAAAATGGGCTTAGAATACTTAAAATAATTATTAAAAATATTATTATCCTTGGCACACTGACTAATTTAGATGATATATTTCTCATGTTTTCTATCATATACACTACTTCCTAAATTTATTAATAATAATTATATGACGCTAATTGTTTATTATTGTAGCGCTTGTTGTTTAGTACCGCTCCTAGAATATTAGCATCCACTTGCTCTAGTAATTCTTTGGATTTCAGTACATCTTGTTCCGTTGTTGCTAAACTATTAATCAACAAAATGGCACCATCACTTTCCGCCGCTACAACTCTTGCGTCTGTAAACAAATTAACTGGAGGACAATCTAATAAAATCAGGTCAAACTCTTCTTTCAGATCCTCTAACAATTGTTTAAACTCCTCGGAGCGAAGTAACTCTAGCGGGTTCGGTGGCAAAGTTCCAATCGGTAGAAAAGACAAGTATTTATTCTCTAATGGAATAACAGCTTCTTCAAAAGTCACCATGTCTACTAAAATATTCGATAAACCTGGCATTAATTTTGTTTTAAATTGTTTTGTGATTTTTGGGTTGTAGAAATCCACGTCAATCAATAATGTTTTTTGCTTATATAATGCAGATGTATTCGCATAATTTGTAATGAAAAAAGATTTTCCTTCTCCTTTATTTGCAGATGTAACTGCGATGGTTTGAATACGCCCAGCTCTTTTTTCCATGAATTGAATATTCGTTTGAATAGAACTAAATTTTTCGTATGCTACTGAATTTTTTTGCATAGTCATTTCATTGCCAGTCGTGATAATCGTTTCTGCTGCTCTTCGTTTAGTAAACATTTAGCCAGTCCTTTCGCTTAGAGCTCTGTGCTCTTAAATTTAGGTACATCTCCGAGAAATGGTAAGCCCATACTTTCTAACTGATCTTTATTTTGAATCGTTGTATCTAAAGCACATAGTATGAATAATAAGGTGCAACTTAGCATCAGACCAACCATTACAGCTAATATATACGTAGAGTTATTGCTAGGTGCACTTGGCTCAGATGCTTTTTCTAGAACAGTCACTGTCGTTCCTTTAAAAATTTTCGGAATTTCTTTGCTCACCACATCGACCATAGCAGACGAAACTTTTATGACTTGATCTTTATCCAGATTTGTATAGTTTATCGTCATAACTAGCGAATTCTCATTGGATACTATTTTTGTATCGCTGGCTAATGTGCTAGAAGAATCCGTTGTCTTTACTTTATCTTTCACCAAATCCATGATCTTTCCACTTTGTAAAACGGAGGTGAACGTGTTAATTAATTGAATATTGTTCCGAACGCCGTCTGATGTTTGTGTTTTGGTGTCCGTCTGCTCAATATTGAAAAGCACTTGAAAGGAAGAGGTATACTGTGGCTTCGCAATATAATTGTTATACGTATATACACTGGCTACCGATAAACAAATAATCAAGAGCATCCAGATAAAATTCCCCTTAAATGTTTTCCATAAATTACTTACCGTGAGATTCTTAATTTTCATTGTAGGTTCTCCTTGTCATTAGTAAGATGGGCTACTAACCTTCGCTCGAATAAATTGATGATAATTTCTCTCCTTCACGTTCCCAATTATAAAATCGATTAAAAGCTTCCTTACCGTTTTCTCCAAATTGTTTATTTTTTTCCGGGTTAGCCATATAAAAATCAATGATATCGTATAATGCGTCATAGTCCTCTGGATCACTTGTCTTTCCGCAATCATGCTCCGTTAACATCTTCGTGAAATCCGGAAAATCTGATGCGACAATTGGTAACCCTGCCGCCATATATTCAAAAAGCTTCGTGGAATGCGAATTAAGATTATTCGGTGTCGGGTGTAGTAAACATAAACCTACGTGAGCAGCTTGATAATGCGCCCAAATGTCTTTGTACTGCATTCTGCCATGTAGTTCGATATTGTCGCTCAAATGGTTTTCTACGATAAATTGCTGAACCCTCACTTCATCTGTAAAAATAGGCCCTATGAGTTTTAATTGAAACGCTTGAATGCCCCTATCTTTTACCTTCTTGGCTAACTGCAACATGTTAAACAACCCACGCTGCTCTGTTAACACACCTACATAAATCATCGTAAACACATTATCTTTCACAACAAGTTCATTCAAATTTGGGAAGGTCGGGTAATTTAATACGTCTACTTTATTTAGAGTGAGTTCTTCGTAATTATCCTTATACGACAGCTCTGCAAAAATAACGGTGTCGCAATATTTCATCCATTTTTTCTCGAAATATGCTACCACTTGGGAGAATATTGGTCGAATAATTCGAGGTAGCCATTGCTTCGTCCTAATAGCAGCAGGAAGGTGCTCATGCATATCATACGTGATTTTTATTTCATTTTTTAATTTCTTTTTCAAAGCTCTTGCAGTAAGCAACAACTCTGGGTCATGAAAGTGGAAATAGGTCGCATCCGACTGAACCATCTCTTTATACAAGAAGCGCCAATGTATAAATCGCTTGTAACGTTTTTGCGGTTTCAAATAATGCATCGTTAAATTCGGTATATTTATTTTTTCGCCAGGGTGGTCTAGTGCATAAAAGTCCACTTGGAAGCCTTGGTTTGCTAGGGTTTGTGCTTCTTTAAAATAAATTCTTGTGTCACTCCACACATGTACAGAGCTAGCCATCATTATTTTTTTGGGGTTTCTATTGTGCAAAAAAATCTAATCCTCCTAAAGTATACAAATGTAGAGCGTACACACTGTTATTATTTTTTCATACATCGTAGTGCTAGTTGGTCGTTCAAACGGTCAATATTAAATTCAGCATCAATTTTCTCTCTTGCTTGTAATGAGACTGGTAGCCATTGTTCTGGGTTATCTCTAATTTCTAAGACTTTTTGGATAGTCTCTTGGACAGCGCCCTCGGGTACAAGCCAACCATTTTTATTGTTTGTGATTAATTCTGGGATGCCACTATGTTCTGTTGAAATAATCAATTTACCTCGACCCATCGCTTCCATTAGAACAACTGGAATACCTTCTTTATCTCCATTTGCTGCAGTTTTACTCAGCTGCATCATAATATCAGCTTTCTCGATCGCTTTGTTTATTTCTACTTGCGATTGCCAACCGAGTAAAGTTACTTCATTCGAAAGGTTAGCTTGTTTGATTTGACTCTCCAATTGTTGACGTAGTTCACCCTCTCCAATAATTTCTAGAGATACGTCTACACCACTCGCCTTCAACGCTTCCATCACCTCGATCGTAACATCCATACCTTTTTTCTCCGTTAGTCGACCAATTGAGAGGAATTTCATGGTGGATTCCATTGGAGCTGGTGATATAAGACTAAATTCAGCTAAGTTAATTCCCATATGATGCACTTTTATATTGGAAGCATCTGCACCCATTTTGATGAGTTTACTTGAAAAAAGTTGGCTGACTGGAAGTAGCGTAATATCAGAGGCAAACAGCGAATCATAGACCGCTATACCTTGTCGTTTCGTAAATGAGGTTAAATCATGCCCGTGAAAAAATACCATTGTTTGTTCTGGTAATAAACCTTGGTCTTTTAGAAATGAAGCAATGCTACCATTCGGACCATAATGGCAGATCACAGCATCACCAGCCTCTCTTTCTAAAAAGTAAGGCAAGGCATACAGGAATCGGAATGTGAAAATCATCTTACCGTATTTCTTATAATTGAAAGCGCTGAAAGTTGTTTTTGGTGATGTAAAAACGGATGTCAAGAACAAGCCTATTCCACCAAACAATCGCTTCCATCGGCTACTTGGAAAGTTTAAAAATCTTGTTTTATCAAGCAAGTTGTACGCTGCAATCGAAGCATGATTTTCTTTATTCTCGACTTTGTTCCAAGCTAGTATTTCTACTTCAATACCTCGATCGATAAAGCCAGTTATTTGATTTAATATGAATGTCTCAGATAGTTTTGGAAATGAGGATATGAAAAACAATACTTTCAAGCTATATAACATCCTTTATAAATTATTTTTGTTGTTATTCAAAAAGTAGTAGATATATTTTCTTTGCGTTAACAGTACGCATAGCCCATAAACGATTACGCCAATACCGATATAAATCAGCAAATCTATCAACATATTATTAATGTGAATCAGCTTCATCGCTCCCCAAATGCTAGCGCACATAATAAGTGAATTCATAATGATAATCATGTGTTGCCTCACCATACTTCTTAATCTCAAGCCAATTTTTTTTCGTAAATCGCGGTAGCCCAGAGCGACAGAAATAATTGCCGCAAGTAAAGGGGACAGCATAATAGCATACACACCGATCGTAAAGGAACCGATAACTAAGAAGACAATTTGGATAACAATCACAATCAATGAATTTTTAACGGGGGTTTTCGTATCACCCATGCTATAGAATGCTTTAAACAAAAACTCTCGAACCACAACAAATGGTAACGCTAGACTTAGAAAAATTAGAAACTGCCAAACAATTATTGTAGATTCATGTGTGAAGTTGCCTCGCTCAAACAGCAATTTAATCACAATACCACCAAGCATGATCATGCCACTTATCATCGGGATAACAAGTATATTGGAGCCATTGATGAAATAAATTAGCTTTTCTTTCGCCTCTGCGATATTTTTATTGAAACTTCTTGTCAATGTCGGATACAGCATCGAGATCAAGTTAATAATGATCAGTGTTTGCATAATGCTAATTATTTGATTGGCATACACCATTGTCGAGATATACCCTTCTCCAAAAAAACGAGCTAATATATTCGGCAATATAACTGTTACCTGATAAATAACAGAACTGAGTGTCACCGGTAATGTTAGTTTCATAAGATTTCGAAATTCCGGATGTTTCCATTTAAACATGGCTTGATATTTGTACTGTTCATTTCGGTTACTAAAAATTAGGAGAGTGCATTCCACAACATAGGAAAGTCCGATACATATCGCCGCTTCGATAATGCTTATATCCGGTGTGAAAATTATATAAATATAACTCAATAGCGCCGAAACTAAAGCAGCTAATTTCACGACGACGAATTTACCATCCATTTGTAAAAATGCTGTCTGTATCGCAGAAATTAATCGGGTATACTGCGCAATTCCTAGAATAAAGGTCAGTAAGAATGTCAAAGTCTGAAAGTTAAATCCATCGCCTTGACCAAAACCGTAGAAGTAGATACTGCCACCCAGAAAATAAAGAAGCAATACAACATACGTAATTCCTAAAACCGCCGTGATATACGAATTCAGTACATTTCTATGTTCATGATTGTTCTTCATCTTCGCTAAAAAAGGGATAAGTACTGTGGCAACGGATGGCCCCATAATGTTTATCAGACAAACCATTGCCGTATTAGCAAAATTAAAAGCATCCATTTCATTACTTATGCCAAAATGGGTTGCCAGTGCAGTGGTTCTTAATAGAGAAATAACCTGCACTACCATCGTTAAAATAATGATCACGGAAAATGTTTGGTAAAATTTAATGCGTTTCAATAATTTCTACTGGGGCACTTTTCTTCATTTCCCATTCGCCTTCTTTCATTATCTGACTGCCGTTCGTTCCCTCGTATAACGCATAACTTTCGCTGGGGAACCATATGCAATGCAATTGGATGGTATATCCTTAAGAACCAAAGATCCAGCTCCAATTGTGGTACCCTCACCTATCGTGACACCTTGTACAACTGTAGTTCCAGCTCCAACAAATGCTCCTCTTTCTACCGTAACAGCGCCACATAACGTGGTGTTCGGCGATATCGAAACAAAATCTTCCAGACTGTTTTTATGTTCAATAATACTAGCTGAATTAATGATGACGTGATTTCTGATCTGTGCAGCACTATGAATGGTGGCGTGGGGTAATACCGCTACTCCGGCTCCTAGTATCACATTATTATCAACAAAGGCAGTTGGGTGAATAATCGTAGCGTATCGGCATGCGATTAAACCTAACCGTTTTGAAATATCTTGACGTATTTCACCATTGCCAATCGCAATAAAGTAATAAACTTGCTCAAGATGTACTAATTCTTTTATAAATGAAAGGGGGGCACAAAAAATGTCATGTTCTAAATTCACCTTGTGATACTTATCGTCACAAAAGCCGATCACTTGGTACTCCCCGTGATGTACAGCAGCCTGACTTATGACCTGTCCAAGTCCACCTGCACCAATGATTACTAACTTCTTTTTACTACCTAGTGTTATTCCCAGTAAATCTTTCTGAATTAATAAATCCATCCTGTTTCACACCCTCATGTATCAAGACTTTATATACCGTTAAAAACAGTATTTTTATATCCAACTTAAGCGATTGGTTTTCGACATACTGAACATCTAATCTGAATTTCTCATTCCATGTAATCGAATTTCTACCATTTACTTGCGCTAAGCCACTGATTCCCGGTTTCACGTCCAAGCGCTTTCGTTGTGCTTTGGAATAGAGCGGAATATATTCCACAGTCAATGGACGTGGCCCAATCAAACTCATGTTGCCCTTTAAAACATTTAATAGTTGCGGCAGTTCATCTAAGCTAAGTCCGCGGATAATGTTGCCAAACTTAGTAATGCGCTCGTTATCTGGTAATAAGCAATTATCTTCATCGTAGATTTCTCGCATCGTTTTAAATTTATAGATGACAAATGGCTTACCATGAATGCCCGCTCGAATGGATGCATAAATTGGATTTCCTCGGAAATATAGTGCCAGTATGAGATAAAGGAAACACATCGGCAAAAGTAATAAAACAAGGAGTACTAAAGACAAACTGAAATCAATACACCGTTTCGTAATTTTTGTTCTTCTCATACGTTCCGTCTCCTATAGCATAATATTCTATCCCTGCATCCAACATTTTTTCTGTGTCAAAACATAGACGGCCATCAAAAATAACTGCTTGCTTCATACGCGCTACACATTCATTCAGATCCATTTGTGTGATTTCTTGCCATTCCGTAACTACAAAGGCACCATCCGTTTGCGCGACTGCTTCCTCAGCTGTATTACAGAAAATAACGCGATCTCCTAAAACTCGTTGTGCATTTTCCATGGCTACTGGGTCGTATGTCTTCACTGTCGCCCCTTCGTCCAATAGCATTTCGATGATAGAAAGCGCCGCAGCTTCTCGAATATCATCCGTATTCGGTTTAAAAGCGAGACCCAACACAGCGAACGTTAAATTCTTCAAATCTCCATAATAAGCTCTGGCTCGGTTCACTAACTTCTGATGCTGCATTGTATTAACCCAGATGACCGATTTCAATAAATGAAAATCATAATCCACATCCCCAGCGATTTGAAGCAAAGCTGCTGTATCTTTCGGGAAACATGAACCGCCGTAACCAATACCGGCTTGTAAAAATGCGCTACCAATTCGTTTATCCATCCCCATACCCGCGCTAACCTCACGAATATCCGCACCCGTTTTTTCACAAATATTAGCAATTTCATTAATAAAACTGATCTTTGTTGCTAAAAAAGCATTGGATGCATACTTGATCATTTCTGCACTTTCTAAAGCTGTTGTGTATATTGGTATGTTAAAGTTTCCATTTACTTCTGCCATCGTGCGAAGCGCCACTTTATTATCGGCTCCTAGCACAATACGATCTCCATAAAACACATCACGGATCGCAACACCTTCCCTTAAAAACTCGGGGTTGGATACAATACTTACTTTATGAGGCGTCTGCTCTTGAATAAATGTTTGTAGATATCGGTTTGTTCCGACTGGGACCGTACTTTTAACAACAATAATCATTTCTTTTGTCATTGTCTTAGCTACATCGGTTGCAGCCGCTTTTATATACTCCAGATTGGCAGAACCGTCTTCTTTTTGTGGCGTTCCCACAGCTAAATAAATGATGTCGCATTCATGCATAGCTCGTTGTAAATCCGTTTTAAATGATAGTCTGCCATTATTTATATTCTGTTCCATTAGTTCTTCAATACCCGGTTCATAGATTGGTGAAATCGATTTTTGAAGTTGTTCGATTTTGTACGCATCAATATCTACGCAACAAACTTGATGCCCAATTTCCGCTAAAGCAACACCTGTAACTAACCCAACATAACCCGTTCCAATAACTACTATATTCAATTTAAATTGCTCCTCTCAAGCGATCTTAATAAAATCATTTCTACTTTATCTGCTAACTTTTCAGCGCTGTAATGTTCCTCGGCAATATTTCTGATTTTGGATTGCTGTGCTCTTAATTCTGTTCGCTGATTCTGTAATTCTATCAATTTCTCTGCTAATTCTTCAGGTTCTGCCGGATCAACATAGTAGCCAATATCATATTTCTGCACGATGTCTTTTGTCCAACCATCAGAATTCACGATGATTGGTCTTCCTGCTGCTAACGAATCAAAAAACTTATTAGGTGAATTAGTTGCTAAAATCGGTAGCGGTTTGAAACACGTCATAGTAATATCAGCTAAACTTGTAAAAATCGGGACATCTTTCCTTGAAACATGACCACTAAAAATGACATTTGTAAGGCGGTGCTTCGCGCAGAATTTTTCTAATCTAGGCTTGCTTTTTCCATCGCCGCCAATAATGATCTTAATTTCGTCTTGTTTCCTATCTTGTAATATTTTAGCGGCTTCAACGATATAATCGAGACCGTTCGCTTCTCCCATCGCACCTAAATGCAACATAATGAATGCATCTTTCAAGCTAAATCTTTCCGCTAATGTCCTTTTTTCCATTTTGTAGTCCTGCTCTAGATCAAACAAGGCTAAGTCTGAGAGGTTAGGAATCATCGTTATTTTTTCTGCTTGAATGCCTGTAGCCACGATACCCTCAGTCATGCCTGGCGATAGGCTGATAATATGTTCTGCCTTTTTGTACACCCTTTTTTCAAGATGTTGCAGCATTTTAATAACAAACTGGGACTTAATGGCCTTCATTTGTTTCGGTGCCTCTGGCCAAAGGTCTCTTACTTCAAAAACAAACGGAATCTTTAATTTTCTTTGTAATCTTAATGTCGGTATCGCAATAGTTAGGGGTGTAGATGTCGAAAACATAATATCCATACCCTTTAGTTCTTTACCAATTTTGTAAGCATGGTGCATGTAAGATAGAAATGACTTACTTCTTTGGACTAGCCCCATATAGTTGGAATAATCATTCTTGACCGCAATAACCTCGATACCATCCACATGATAATACTTCATATTTTTGACTTCTTTATAGGGTGTATCCCCAGTTAAAAAAGTATCTGTTGTCAGCATAGTAACTTCATGTCCGTGCTCGATTAACTTCTTTGCAAACTCATAGGATCTAGTAGATGTATAAGAGTTACGCGTTGCAAAATATTGATGGAGATATAAAATTTTCAACGATTAGACACCTCTCACTTCTTCATTTCAGCAATAATATTCCAAGCAGCTTTTTCATCGCTATCCAAAGGTTGATACATCAGTTTGTACGTATCGAAACCCTTCGGAATCTCATAGTAGCCATCGCCTTCGGAGGTTTGACCAGGTTTAATCGTATCTGCAAAATTAATCCCGCTACCCATGTAATAGTAATTCTCACCAATGTTGATAATGAAGTCATTCGCAGCCACAGTGAAATCTGTTGTTGACTTGTTTTTGATTTTGTAGTGAATCTTTATAAGTTTGTTGCCCTTCTTATTCTCTTCCGGTGAAACTTCATTGCTCACTGAAACGGGTGTAATGATTAGCTGTTTCGTTTCTTTTGCTTTATTAATATCTCCTTGCGTCTGCTCTTGTTTCTTTGTTTCATTCACCTTGCTCGTTTCTACTTTCTTCGCGGAAGTATCTCCACAGCCAACTAGTAACGTTGAGGAAACGAAAAGTGTCGTTGCCATTATTATTAATTTAGATGCTTTACTCATGTTTTAGTTGTTCCTTTTCCTTTCTTAGATCAATATATTTGTTATTCGTTCATCGTGTAGTCAAGTAAAATAAATTGTTTTGCCTTAATAGAACAAAAACCTTCTTCTTCAAGATGTTTACATATTTGTGACATGGAGTTTGTGCTGAGATTAGCGTAGTTAGCAAGATCTTTTCGAGTAAAGTATCCTGGTATTTTTGTATTTTTGCCATCTTTATAGCCATATTTATCTGCAAAATCTCTTAATATCTTTTTTAATCTTAACTTTCCTACTTGCCTCATCAATATATATTTATGGGCAATCAAAATATTATGATTATGATTATTTAAATATAGGAAAAGCCACCCTTCTTGCATGCGAAGTAGTTTTTCCATCACATCTTGTTTCGGAAATATATATACTGTAGCACTACTTATTGTCCTGACACTATCTCTATTCTTCCTTAATGAGAAGATATCATCCATCCCAATGATATCGCCTTGACTTGAAAATGATATAATTTGCTCTTTGTATTCATACGCAACTACACCCGATTCTAAGAAATAGATATTATCGTTTGGTGTGAATTCACTACAAAGCATTGTATCCTTCGGTAGCACTGTTTTGGTGTATGGAACTCGATAGGTCGGATCATCTTTCAGAAGTTCTAATAAATATTTTGAACCAAATTTATCCTCGATTGTATCTCTATTGTACAACTCAATAAATAGTGTGCTCATTTTAGTACGACTTCCTTCCAACTTGCACTACACTATCATTTAAATTACCTTCGTAATAACGATTGGTTTCAATGATATAATGCCTTGTTTCTTGAACTTGCTCAAAATTAAATTGACATATTCTCTACTAGAATTACTTAATTTCGCTAGGATCTCTTGGGTAATACAATTGGGCAAGATTCCCGTATTACTCGATGTTATGCACCAAGCTATGACCTCAAATACTCTTTGTTCTGCTGGAAGCAACATCCAGTATGATTTGATTTGATACAGTTGCTTAAACATTTCTTGTTGCGACTTAATATGATATTTCTCTGATGATCTGGACATGTTTTCAAGTTGCCTATTTAGAAACGTTTTATTCACAAGCATGATCTTGCTCTCTGATAGTGCAATTAATTTTTTTTCTGCATTCTCGTCAATGGATAACCAATCCAGATCACATGATTGATTCTTAAATAGTAGAAAGGCGTTCAGCATGCTCTTTTCTTTCGCAGGCACAGCTATTCTTTCTTCAAAATAAACAATACCTTCTAAATTGAACAAACACATGTCTGATTTACTTGAGAAATCCCATATGCAATCTCCCTTCTTAACATTGACTACGTGCATACTACTTGAATACTTATTATTCTCGTGATATTGCATCAAAATTTGTTGCAAGTCAATATCTTTTGTTATTGTAGTCATTAATGTTCACCCCGCTTGATTTTTTTCTTATGGATCAGCGCCATATGTGTATAGTATCATTGAAATGTGCTGAAAAAAATACAATACTTCTGGTTTACGAGCCTTAATATTGTACATTTTGTTACGTTATTTCAAAAAAAGCATATTTCTTCTATTGTCATTACATCACTCCTCCGGTTTTCTTGCTTTTACTTTTGGCATCTTTTGCGTATTAGTTGACTTCGAGTGTATTGTACAAAATTCTGTGCTATCCTATCTCTACAGCTACACCGCTCATTGATTTATTATTTTGCTTGTTTTAGTATATCCTTCCTTTGTTAATTACTTTTCCCGCTAAATATACATCTAGAAGCATATTGATTTATTAAATATGCTTCTAGATGTATACGAAAATATCTATATTGTTACATTTCACTATTTTTCAAGCCATTCATGAACATTTTGTTAACAACTAAATTAATACTTTTTTTCATCAAATGATCTTTCAAATATATATATTTAGGGTATTTATTCATATAGAAGAATATATTAAGGAGGCGTTCCCCTTGTATTTAAAAGAAACCATTGATAATTTTGCAACTCTATCTAATATCATAAAAATATTAAAAAAAGACGCTCAATTTAACCATCACTGTATAGAAGAACGTATTTCCCAAGGAACTGAACTGTTTTTTGATAAGCGGCGTGATTACTTTTATCTCGTTCAAAGTGGGTACGTACAGTACAGGTATGAAGGGAGTTCTGGACAAAATTTTCATTTTCTTGTTCGTCCTGGCAATTTTCCCTTCCTTCCAATATACCAAGAAGACATCCCTCATAATTCCAGAATTGAGGCGCTGACCGATGTGATCTGGTGGCGTATTGATTTCGCATTTCTAAAAAAAATGTTGCAACTTGAAGATCCTAGAAATTATATTTTAATGAGCTTTATGGCTCGTACCCGACGAGAATTGTATGCCATAGCTGTACAGGATCGTCTAAGCTCAAAGAAACGCATTTATTTTAGTCTCATTTCCCTCATCGATTTGGGCTTTCGGAAAGATTCTAATACAGTAGAACTTCCGATTTTCCTAACGTATGATCGTTTGGCCGAATTATCCAACACATCGAAAGGTTATACCTCAAAAGCATTATTAGAACTACGCGAAAATGAAATTTTAATCTCTAATAAGAAACCCTGGGTTATTACTGATGTGAAAAAATTGAAAAATTTGCTAGATGCAGATAGCCTCCCCAACTTGTTTTAAAACGCGAAGAAAGGGTATTTTAACAATCATTAATAGATTTAAGGGTATTTGTTTGCTTTATTGAGAAAAGCATGGTATATTTAACTAGACTTATTTTTGTTGGTGAAGAAATGATTAGTGAATAACTTTCCACTTCGTACCGCTAAGCAGGAATAGTAATATTATGTGCCAGTGTGCACGAGGAGGAATTTTGATATGGAAACAGGTACAGTAAAATGGTTTAACGGCGAAAAAGGTTTTGGTTTTATCGAACGCGAAAACGGTGACGATGTATTCGTACATTTCAGCGCTATCCAAGGCGAAGGCTTCAAATCTTTAGACGAAGGCCAAAAAGTTACTTTTGACGTAGAAGAAGGTCAACGTGGACCTCAAGCTGCTAACGTTGAAAAAGCGTAATTTTAGCTGATAAAAGAAACTCACTTTTGTGGGTTTCTTTTTTTGTCTACATAAATAAAAAAGACATTTCGAAAAAAATCGAAAATGTCCTTTTTATTATTTATTTTTAAATAATCTTGACTTAGTATACCCCTTGCCGCTTACTAGATCATATTCTATTAGCTTATAGTCCGCTAGATATTCTTTGGCTTTTGTGGATAATTGGTCTTCAATAATCGTTTTGTTCTTGCCATTAATGAGGACGTTTTTCTCCAACCCTTGGACTTCCTTACTCATTTCTGTAAGTAAAGCATAGTATGGAGAGACCTTGCTATCCGTTAGTTCTAGCATTTTGGGCGCGAAATAGATGGGGCTAATCGTACCGTAGTCTTCTTTTGGTAAGTCGAAGTTAGCATACATGAAGAGCGGTGTCTCGTGCATCGTTCGTTCTGTGTTTTGATTGACGATTTCTTCTGGGAACACGCTCGGCAGGTGATCTCCCCAGAAAACGACCATTGTTTTTTCTTTCATGTTATCCAACTC
The DNA here is from genome assembly GCF_014322885.1 of Listeria grandensis. NCBI lineage: Bacteria > Bacillati > Bacillota > Bacilli > Caryophanales > Listeriaceae > Listeria > Listeria grandensis. The sequence goes on from NZ_JAASUG010000007.1 coordinate 17,607, forward strand.
AGCTACAAAGTCTTTTAAAGCGTCATCGGAATATTTGATACCTTGAAGATATGTTTCGACAGTCTCTTTATTGTTTTCTGGTACGCCTTCTACACCGATTGTGTTAATATATTTATCCCAATATGTCATATGATTTTGCATTGTAACAAGATGAATGAATGTCGACGCTTTGTTCGCTTTTAGCTGATCTAGTGTTTCTTGGTATGCTGATGCATCTGAGATATATTCGCTGTCATCCAGGGATTCTGTATGCTTCATTTCATCTCGACTGATAAATTTGTTAAATTCTAGTGCATTATATACGTCTGTTCGCCGATAAAAAGATGGTTTGAACGGATGAATAGCGATTGTTTCATAGTCGCTTTGCTTTAATGAGCTGACCAGAGATGGGAAGTTTTCTTTTTGATATAGAAACATTTGATATGGTGAGGTAATCTGTGGGTTAATGTTATACATCGATAAACCAGTCAAGGCTTCAAATTCAATATTAGCTGTTCCACCGCCGTAACCTTGGGACAAACTGTATCCTGATGGGTATTTTTCCATGATTTTGCGTGTTTCAGGAATAGGGTCTGAGGATGTTGTGACACCATTCAGCCTTGTTGGGTCACTGAAGCTTTCACTCATAACATAGACAATATTCACACCGTCCATTGGTTTGTTATTACGTGTGGTATTGATTTCATCCGCTAGTTCCTGATATTTTTTAGTAATTGCTTTCATTTTTGATTCGCTGTAACCTGTTGGTGCCTCCATGATATTAGCCGTCGCGCTGTAAATGAGCCCTCCTACAAAACCGTATTGCTGATAGCTTTCTTTCGGGTCCACGTCTTTCCACTGTGCATCGATATTGTACGCCTTTCTCAACCAGTTGTCGGTATTTTGGAAGTTCGTGAGCGAGAATAAGAGTGCACCGCTAAAAACAAGTCCCACAGCACGAATAATGAGTGTTTTACGATCCCAATATTTGAAATCACGCCCGTAGTACTTAGCGGAAATTTTACGTGAATAGCGGTCAAGTATCCATGCAATCGCAACAATAACAGCGATACCGATAAATAGTAGAATAACAAGCCACGTCGACAGCATCGAGAGCATGAATCGCCATTGTGTGATCATTTCGAATTCTTGCGGATATAGAGGTTCTCCTCGTTCTAGAAATTTCTGATTATTCGCGAAGGCAACGATGAGAGATGTACCAACCAAGATCGTCGTACTAGCCCATAAATTACCGATAAGCGAGATTAAAAATAAGTAGACGAGCATTAAGACTAAAATTCCGAGTAGGAACGGAATGGGGTATGTCTGAATCATTTGTAGTGTGTCTGATAAATTAAAACCGCTGAGCGATGCATCCAGTAAAATATGTAACACGACAGATAATACAAGCCCAAATAAAACGGCTCTGAGCGACCTAACTAGATATGGGTGCTTGAGTTGTTTCCTCTTTTCTGGTGCAGTCATAATAAAAATCTCCTCTGTAGCCTGTTTTTCCCTTTTTGTCTTCCCTTGGTATTATACTATAGTGAAAAATAGAGTACAAACACCACGAGCAAGAGCAGTGAGACATGCCTCACTGCTCTTCCTCTATATCAAAAAGCGATATTTCTTATTGATGGCACTTGGGATACCACCATTATTGGGGTAATACCGCCTAATGATCCCCTTTTATTTGCTTGCTGTAACCACCGAATCCTCCATGGCTTTTAGCAAACGTGTTACCCTTTTTTTCCTTAAAAATGCGAAAATGGTACCTACCAACATATTATTCATTTTCTGCATCCACTTCTCAGCTTCAATTTCTTCTTTATATGTGACTTCACAGACATGATCACTAATTTCGGTGACCGTATAGGTTGTCCGGTGAAGGTTTACGCGACTCGTTGTTTCGAATTGGTACACATTAGGAAATTGAAACTCGGTAATCTTCGTCTCAACAGCAGCACCATTTGACATTGTTCGACGATACTTGAACCCCTTTAGCTTTTGCATCGGTAGATTTTTGCCGGTTGCTTGTTTGACATCGTAGATTACGGATTTCGCAATCGTATGAAAACACTCTTTTTGTGAGATGTATAATTTCTTGGAAACGTTCATAATACCATCTCCCTTTAGGATTTCTTATCTTTTTTCTTCTTAAGGAACACCATGAGGGCTCCTAGAATAACTACTAAAATTCCTGTAAGCATCATTGGCAAATTAGTCGAATTTCCGCCCGCTGATGGACTGAACACGATAATAATTAAGCCAATACTCATTATAAATAGTCCGTTTGCAGCACTCTTCATAATTACTCCACAGTAACCTGGAAGTAAAGAACGGCGCCAATATCCGTTGCCTTCATAACATCCTTCGCGATTCTAACCGCAGCTTCTTCATCCTCAGCAGTCGTTTCGAAATATAACTTAATTCCTTTTTCGTCCACCTTTTTAAAAGTGACACCATTTTCATTATATTTCTCCAACGTTTCAACAAAAAAATCTCGTTTCATAGGACTACTAATTACGATCATTTTCATTACCTCCTTCTACGTATTACCTCTATTATACTTTTTCGGTGTGTGGAGTGTAAAGAATCAACTAAACACGATTTCACATAATGGTCTGACATCGCCAACTCGGACGACATCAGACTAAAAATTTCAGGTGACACATCCCGATCTTGGCCTCCTGCCAAAACCAGTTCGTGTCACCAAATCTCAGCGGAACGACAGCTGCTTAGCTCCTAAGCAAAAACTCCGCTGAACATTAAGATTTCATTTCTTCTTCGGGCACGCCTACCTTATTCGCTGTAATAACGAACGGTACCCAGATTAGGAAGGCGATCACCATATTTATGAGTGATATGACTGGCGCCATCCAATCTCCTCCGGTTGCAAGGAATGAATTTATCAGCGGTGGCATTACCCATACCACAGCAATTTTAACTGGTGCAACGAGTCCGAGTGTTGTTGCAAAGTAAGCGACTGTTACCATAACCATTGGTGCAATGATAAATGGAATCAGGTAAATAGAGTTTAATACAATTGGTAAACCGAACATGATCGGTTCGTTGATATTGAATATACCAGGCCCGAGTGACAGTTTGGCCACGGTTCTTGAGTCCGCTCGTTTAGAGAACATGAGTAGGGCGATGATAAGTACAAGTGTACCACCTGAACCACCCATCCATACGTAAGCATCAAAGGAACCACGAACCCATTGGTATGGAAGATCAGATCCTGCAACACCTTTTGCTGCTTCGTTAATGTTGTTAAGTTGTGCTGTACCCCAAAGTGATTCTAGAACTGGAGCCAATACGTTTGGCCCGTGAATACCGAAGAACCATAGTAGTTGAACTAGGAATGTTACGAGTAACACTGCGCCATAACCTTGTGACAAGGCAAGTAGCGGTTCTTGAATTGTTTTAGAAATCCATGTGATAACGTCAAGGCCTGTAATTTTAACGAATGACCAGTCAATGATCGCGCAGACATAAAGAGCTACTAATGCAGGAATGATCGCTGCGAATGCTTTACTTACTGCTGGCGGTACGGAATCTGGCATTTTGATAGTGATATTGGCACGCATTAATTTTGCATAGATAATAGTAGAAATAAAACCGAATAACATGGCTGTAAACAAACCAGTACCGTTCACTTGGTTTAGATCAAGGAATCCCCAAACTGGTTGAATCATCGAAACGTCTGCTTTTGGATTAGCAGCTAAGATCGCATTTTTGATTGGATCGACAGCTACTGTTTGTGACAAGTTCATAACGAATGCTGCAAGTGAAACAAGTGCACCGGCTAGGCGGTCAACTTCATACACTTTCGATAAGTTATAACCTAATGAGACCGCGAATACTAAGGAAACGATGGCAAGTGTCGCTGCCCAAACATATCCATTGACACCGATAAGTGGTTGCATGGCTTCGACAAATCCTGTCCAACCCCATGACGTTGGGAAATCCCTGAAAAATGCATTTAAAAGAACTGCGATTGAGCCGGCCATTGTGATAGGCATTGTTGAAATGAATGCATCACGTAACGCGACTAAATGTTTTTGCGAGCCGATTTTAGCTGCAACTGGCACGAAATACTTTTCTAAAAAATTAGTTAGTCCGTTCATAATTATCCTCCCTATTTTGAAACGATTTGTGGTTACTCAGCATTCTGTAAGTTAAACGCTTTGAATGGATACCCTTTTTGTTAGCGTTTACTGCATTATGTCTGTTTCCTCTTGTTTAGAATGCGTTCAACCTCCATTCGACCTGTGAATTGCTAGGGATGTCCTCCTCTCCTATTCGTATTAAGGTTTTATGGATTCATTTAATTATATTGCAAAAAGCGTGCCAAGTTTTTTTACAAGTCTTCACGATCTGAAAGCGCTTCATACGACAAGGTTTGCTTGTGAAAACGAAGCGTTTACACACATTGAACATATCCGTGTAATCAGAAAAAAGCCTGTACACACTTGGTATGTATAGACTTTTAATTTCTATAGATGTAACTAGTTGGTAATTTTATTTCACAATTTCATTTGAAAGACGAAATTATTTTACAAGAAAATGCGCACCTTGAAAATGAAGATTTGGCGCGCACTCTTTTTATTTTAAGCGTTCACTTTTGCGAAGAATTGTGGTAGGTGTTCTTTGTGCGCTTCTAGTAGTTCATCGAGTACCGTTTGAGCGATGTCCCCACTTGGAACTAATGGGTTTAATGTGAATGCTTGGAGGGCTGTATCGTAGTCTCCTGTTACGGCTGCTTCGATTGTTAGTTCTTCCATTGCTTTCATCACTTGGAGTAGACCGCGTTGTGCTGGCGGGAACTTACCAAAATTGACTGGTTCTGCACCGTGCGCGCGGATAACACTTGTGATTTCAATAGCGCTATCGTAAGGGACGTCGTCAATTGCTCCGTTGTTACGTGTAGATACGACCATCATTGTGCCTTTATTATTGTAGATCGAATTGATGATTTCGCAAGCTGCGTCACTATAATGCGCGCCACCACGTTTAGATAGTTCTTCTGGTTTGTGATCAAGATTTGGGTCTTTGTAAAGCTCAAATAGGCTTTCTTCTAAGCGTTTTACGACTTGGCCACGGCTTCCTTCTGTTTTGAAAGCTTCCAGTTCTTCTTCTAGCATGTTGTCTGTCATGTAGTAATAGCGGTGGTATGGACATGGTAGCATTTTCAGATTGCGAACTTGTTCATATAGAAAACGCATGTTTTTGATGTTTTCGACGATTTTCTCTGGGTTTGCATCTGGTGCGTAAAGGCCTTCGATAACTTGTTCGGTCAATTCAGTGCCGTCTTTGTCAAAAATGCGGTGCCAGTGTAAGTGGTTGATACCGGCAAATTTGAAAAATAGGTCTTCTTCTGGTTTTTTCAGGACATCCGATGCACTTTTAATGGCACCAATCGGTACATTACATAGACCGATGACTTTATCCCATTTCCCATAACGAAGAACGGCTTCGGTGACCATACCAGCTGGATTTGTAAAGTTGATCAGCCATGCGTCTGGACATAATTCTTTCATGTCTTCTACAATACCTAATATAACAGGGATCGTACGGAAGGCTTTAAGCATCCCACCTGCTCCATTTGTTTCTTGACCGATGATTCCATGGCTTAATGGAATGCTTTCATCTTTGATACGTGCTTCCAGTAAGCCCACACGGAATTGTGTTGTGACGAAGTCGGCATCTTTTAAAGCTTCGCGGCGATCGAGAGTCAAATGTACTTCGCAATCAATCCCAGCTGCTTTTACCATGCGTTTTGCCATCGTGCCAACGATTTCTAATTTTTCACGGCCAGCTTCAATATCAACAAGCCATAATTCTCTGATTGGTAGTTCATCGAAGCGTTTAATAAACCCTTCTACTAGCTCTGGAGTGTAGCTTGATCCTCCACCAATGGTAACAATTTTTACGCCTTTACTCATTTTTACATACCTCCAAAAATTTTTATAAAGCGGTTGCTTGTTCTGCTCTTCTTTATTGTAGTTTATGTAATGCATTACAGGTCAAGGATTAATTCCAAACTTTTTTATTGGGGATAAAATTTTCGGATTGCGGTATACTATAGATGGAAGAAGCTTGAGGAGTTGGATAAAATGGCGAATATTCAAGATATCGCAAAATTGGCTGAGGTTTCAGCAGCGACTGTTTCGCGGGTCGTGAGTGGTCGTGGCTATGTGAGTGACGAGACGCGCGCACGTGTACAGGAGATTGTCGACCAGCTCGATTATGCACCGAATCGGAACGCGGTTTCTCTATTAAAAGGAAAAACGATGATGATCGGAATTGTGGCGTTGACGTTTGATAATTCGATGGGTGTTTTTTTACGTAGTTTTTCGATGGCGGCGCAGCGTAAGGGGTATAATGTGACGGTGTTTGTGACGAGTGGCGATAAGGCGCGGGAACAAGAAGCACTGGAAATGTTGCGCCATAAACAGCTTGATGCGCTTGTTTTTGTGTTGCGGGCGAGCCCTTGGGAGGACATTGAGAAATACGCTAAATATGGGCCAATCGTGACGTGGGAACGGGTACAGTTACAAAGTGTTGCTTCGGTTTTCATGGATCAGTATGATGGCTATATGCTCGGCTTGGAACATCTATACGCGCGCGGATACCGGCGGATTGTGAATATTTATGGTCGGATGTCTGGGAAAAATACGCGTGGTCGGATGCGGGCCTTTGCCGATTTTTGTGAGAAGTATGAGCTTGATCCAAATGAGATGGAGCATTTCTATAATAAGGGACGGATTACGCATGGGGAAGAGATTGCACATTGGTGGCTGGCGCAGGATGTGAAGGCGGATGCAATTCTTTGCCCGACGGACTACTTGGCGTCGGGATTCATCGCAGAAGCACGGCGGATTGGGATTCGGGTTCCTGAGGATGTCGCGGTCGTTGGCTTTGATGATACGAATAATGTGGCGCGATTGTTTGATATGACGACGATTCATTATCCGATTGATTTGCAGGCTGAGAATGCGTTTCGGATTATTTTGAACCAGCTAGACGTGAAGGAGGAGCCGCTACTAGAACTGGAATTTACATTGGTGGAACGAAAAACGACATGAGTCCTTAGTGACTGCATGCCGTTTTTTGATGTGATTACAAGCTAATAATTGTTAAAATAAGTGCGATGATCGCTGGGATACCTTGTGCAAAAAAGATCCGTTTGGAGACGGTTGCCGCGCCATAAAGCGCTGCGATTACGATACAGCTTAGGAAAAACAAAGCGATTTGAAGACCGATAGTGGAATCAGGATAAAGCACACTCCATACGAGACCAGCCGCTAGAAAGCCGTTGTAAAGACCTTGATTTGCCGCAAGTTCTTTCCCGCTTTCCGCCTTCTCTTTTGTCATATTAAAGGTTTTTAGAGTCCGAGGTTTTGTAAAGGCAAACATTTCAAAATACATGATATAAAAATGCAGTACTGCAACAATTAAAATAAATATCGTTGTTAAAATAGCCATTATTTCTTCTCTCCTTTCAGGTTTTGTAGTTGTTCCAGTAATTGCTCGAGTGTTTCCATGAGGATACGCGTGTCTTCTGGTGATTTTATTGCAAGCTGTTCTGCTGTGGCTTGATAGAACGGCAAAATCAGGATGCTTTTTTGAGCGACTAGGTCTCCTTGTTTCGTCAAGGTAAGCATTGTTTCCCGACGATCCGTTTTGGATACTTCCCGGTGAACATGCCCCTTTCCGACGAGCAAATCAACTTGTGTGCTAGCCGTACTTTTAGACAAAGAAAGCTGCTCAGTAACCTGCTTGAGCGTCCCGCCTGCATGAAAGCGAATAGTATTCACAATCGCCAACTGCAAAAAGGTCAAGCCAAGCTCAGACTCATACTTCCGAGTAATCTGCACCAACGTATTGTGGATGCCAACAACTGCTTTAATAACATCCCCCGCCTGCTGAAAATCCGACATTTACTCACTCCTTGTCTATTTAGTCCTTATTCGAATAGTTCCATTATGAACTATATTAAAACATAATGCAATCTTCATGCCCCCTAATGCTTAGAATGACCACTCCAAATGAAAGTATTGCTAAAATAGAGCAAAGCGAGGAATGTTTAATGCCAGGCCTCGGATCACACGTAGATGTGTATTGTTCCTCACTTCGCTCGTCATTTAGTTTTTGAAGGAGTGAATTGGAGCTGGTATCCTTCCACCTCTTGCGATAAATTCTGCGGATGATTTTTTATTCACTTTCATAACTGGTGCGGTCCCTAGAAGTCCACCGAATGCGACCATATCGCCGACTTTTGTTCCTACTGCGGGAATGATGCGCACGGCCGTTGTTTTATTGTTAATAACTCCAATTGCGGCTTCGTCTGCGATCATTGCGGCAATCGTAGAAGCAGGTGTATCACCAGGTATAGCAATCATGTCGAGCCCGACGGAACATATCGCTGTCATTGCTTCCAGTTTTTCTAGATTTAAAGAGCCATCATTTACTGCCTCGATCATGCCAATGTCTTCGGAAACAGGAATAAATGCGCCACTTAATCCACCAACGTGACCGCATGCCATGACGCCACCTTTTTTGACAGCATCATTGAGGAGCGCGAGTGCCGCGGTTGTGCCGTGTGTACCAACCATTTCTAGACCCATTTCTTCTAGTATATGCGCAACGGAATCACCGACTGCTGGGGTTGGAGCCAGTGATAGATCGACGATGCCAAATGGGACGCCAAGCCGCTCGGATGCCACTTGGCCTACTAGTTCACCCATTCGTGTAATTTTAAAAGCGGTTTGTTTTACCATCTCAGCTACTTTATCAAAGCTTGCTCCTTTTACTTTTTCGATGGCGCGTTTGACAACACCTGGTCCACTGACACCGACATTAATCACACAATCTGCTTCACCAACTCCATGAAAAGCGCCGGCCATGAAGGGATTATCCTCTACTGCATTGGCGAAAACTACTAATTTTGCACAGCCTAAACCTTGTGTATCTGCTGTTAGCTCTGCGGTTTTTTTGATAACTTCCCCCATATCCCGAACAGCGTCCATATTGATACCTGTACGTGTGGAACCAATATTAACGGAGGAACATACACGTTCGGTTTGTGCTAGCGCTTCGGGAATGGATTGGATCAAGATGGCATCACCTTTTGTATATCCTTTTTCGACAAGTGCGGAAAAACCACCGATGAAATTGACACCAACTTTTCTTGCGGCGTCGTCTAATGTTTTGGCAAATGCAATATAATCTTTATCATCGGAGGCACCAGCAATTATCGCGATTGGTGTCACAGAAATGCGCTTATTGATAATCGGAATGCCATATTCTGATTCGATATCTTCTCCGGTCTGAACTAATTTTTCGGCATATGTAGTAATTTTTTGATAGATCTTAGCGCGCGCTTTCTCACCGTCACTGTCGATACAATCAAGCAACGAGATTCCCATTGTGATTGTTCGAATATCTAGTTTTTCTTCTTCAATCATACGAATTGTTTCGAGTATTTGCTTAGTCTCCATACGGACAGTCACCTCCTTTTATAATTTATGCATGGAATTAAAAATTTCTTCACGCTGGATATTAATCTTTACATTTAGTGCTTCACCTTTTTTGGCTAGCCGACGCTTTATTTCGTCAAAAGCTTTCGTAGTCGTGCTTATATCAAGCATCATCATCATGGTAAAATAGCCGTCCATTATCGTTTGTGATACGTCCAAAATATTGATTTCAAGCTCGCTAAGCTCCTGACTCACTCCCGCAATAATGCCGACATTGTCTTTTCCTATTACTGTTAAAATTGCTTTCAAACTGCTTCAGCTCCTTTTGTTGATAGTTTCTATTATACGTCTAATCCACCAATATTTCACTAATTATTTAGAAAAAAATAAATCCATAGAAAAATCTGCTTATTTATTCAAAAAACGCTTCCTCCCCTAAAATAAACTGGGTAAGGAAGCGCCTTTTTATTAAACTAAGCTAAGTGCTGGTTGGAAAGCTTCGAAGTGAATATCATCCTGATCGTGACCAAGCTCCCGCAACATGACTTCCACTGCCTGCATAAACGGAACTGGACCGCATAAATAAATCGCTGCTCCACTCGTTACAAGTTGTTCTAAATCCGATTTTGTGATATTTTTCCCTGCGAACTGGTGGTAAGATTCGCCTAGTTTGGATTGGAAATTTTGCGAAAATACGGCATATTCTTCAGACCGCACACAGTGAATGAGCGTCACATGATCATGATTCTGGAAGCTGCTTACCATTGAGGCAATCGGTGTAATCCCTATTCCGCCTGCAATGAAGACATGGCTCGTTGCATCAGCATCCAGTTCAAAATCTCCTGCTGGAAGTGTTGCTAAAAGAGTATCACCGACTTGATAGTTGTTGTAAATATGATTGGAAACTACACCCGTAGGTTCCTTTTCATTTTCTCGCTTGATCGCAACTTGATACGTTTTTCCATCAAATGCTTTTGTCAAGCTATACTGCCGATTATGGAATAGTTCGCCCAACTTCACACGCAAGGATATGTATTGTCCCGGTGCAAAGTCTAGTAACTCACCGCCATCGTTGCGGGTTAAATCTAACGTGAACACATTCGGTGCTACGTCCTGTTTCGCCGCGATTTTAAACGCAATGAAGTCACGATTGCGCACGTCGCCTAACGCATCGTACATTTCTTGCTCCACCTCGATAAAGATGTCGGCAATAATGCCATAAGCGGCGCCCCACGCATCTAAAATTTCAGGCGTTGCAGCATCACCTAAATATTCTGCGATTCCTTTCAACAAATATTCACCAACAATTGGATAATGTTCCGCTTTAATCGTCAAACTGCGGTGCTTATGTGCAATTGTTTTTACTTGTGGTAAAAGAATCTTTAACTGTTCAATATTTTCAGCGGCTAGGTACACCGTATTAGCTAAAGCAAGCGGTTGTGTCCCTATTTCTTGATTGGTCATGTTGAAATAATTGAGTAACTCTGGGTGTGCCGCAAACATCTTCTTATAAAAAATGGCTGTAATTTCTTTGCCATGTTCCTTTAAAATCGGCGCTGTTGACTTAACGATTTGTTTCTGTTCCTCGGTTATCTTCGTCATGTTTCATTCCTCCTAAAAAATAGTATACAATAATTATACTACCACATTCGAACAGCTATAACGCTCAGGGTTTTCCCTATTTTTCTTCACGATCCAGCTGAGTACGAATTTCACGAGCAATACATTCCACAGTATAAATGGCGGGAAGTTGGGAAGTAATATCCGCTTCTTGATACATTTCTTTATTTATATAGTAGGAAATATTAGCATCTGATAATTTTGCCATGGTCGATTTCGCGCTATTTGTGATCGTAATAATTTTGCATTTTTGCATTTTTAGTTGGTGAATATACTTGATTATATCTTCATTCTCACCTGAAACCGAGATAGCGATCATGCAAATTTTATCGGATAATTTGCTGGATAGATGGTAAAAAGGATGATTTAGTGGGTCTTCGATGTGGAGCGCCAACGTGAATAACGAGGAAAAATAAAGGGCGCCATACTCCGCGATAATACCCGATGAGCCGATTCCAACAAATAATACGAGCTCCGCATCGCGTAAAATTTTCGCTGACGCCTCAATATTCGCCTTAAACTCAGGTTGCGCCGTCCGTTTCAAAAAATCAATATAGGTTGTTTCATCCGACATGTCCACATTAATCTTCGTCCGTTCTTGCGCATACATTTGTAGCTTTACTCGAAACTCAGAAAAACCGCTACAGCCAAATTTGCGACAAAATCGCAAAATCGTAGTTGTACTAACGTGTGTCGCATCCGCTAAATCACGAATCCTCATATATGTTACCGTATCCAAATTCGTCGCGATGTAATTGTAAATATCCATTTCTGTATCATTCAATTCAATCGTCTTATCTAAAAACAGCATTTTCATGCCTCCGATCATGTTTATAGCGCTATTTTATCACGATTCACCACTATGTGACAACTCGTTACATAAAAGGAACAATTTCCAACTTCAAAAATGCTTAACAAAAGGCTAGCAAATAATAGCTATTTTTTCATTTTCAGCCTATACTATGGAGGTAGAAAGCGTTATACACATTGCGGGCACAACGCGTGCTCAAATCTGATTATATTGGAGGAAAAATCGATGTCTAAAGGTATCAAAATCGCTACAATCGGCGGTGGATCAAGCTACACTCCTGAATTAATTGAAGGTTTCATCAAACGTCAAAAGGAACTCCCCGTACGTGAACTTTGGCTTGTTGATGTACCAGCTGGTAAGGAAAAACTCGAAATCGTTGGTAATTTAGCAAAACGGATGGTTGAAAAAGCTGGCGTGGACATGGAAATTCATTTAACAATGGACCGTGAAGAAGCGTTGAAAGGTGCTGATTTCGTAACGACACAATTGCGTGTTGGCCAATTGGATGCGCGTGTGAAGGATGAACGTATTCCGAACTCTCATGGTGTTGTTGGGCAAGAAACGAATGGCCCTGGTGGGATGTTTAAAGCTTTCCGTACCGTTCCTGTCATTCTTGACATTTGTAAAGATATGGAACGCTTATGTCCGAATGCATGGCTGATCAACTTTGCGAATCCTGCGGGAATGGTAACAGAAGCCGTTCTTCGTTATAGTAATATCAATAAAGTAGTCGGCTTATGTAATGGCCCAATCGGCATTGAGAAGAACATCGCGGACATTTTAGGTGTAGATCACACAGATATCTACGTTGAATTTGTTGGCTTAAATCATATGGTTTTTGCAAAAACTGTTTATAAAGATGGCGAAGATGTAACCGCTGAAGTTGTTACTAAAATGACAGAAGGCGAATCTGGATCCACTTTGAAAAACATTAACGCGACTGGCTGGGATGCAACATTCCTGCGTACATTGAATATGATTCCAATCGATTACTTGCGCTACTACTGGCAAACACGTACGCAGCTAGAAGATCAACAAGTAGCGTATGAAAAACATGGTACACGTGCAGAAGTCGTGAAACGTGTCGAAGCAGAACTTTTCGAGTTGTATAAAGATGTCGATTTAGCGGAGAAGCCAAAACAATTAGAACAGCGCGGTGGTGCTTACTATAGTGAGGCGGCTTGTAACTTGATCAACTCGATTTACAACGACAAACGGGATATTCAAATTGTGAATACGCGTAACAATGGTGCGATTTTGGATATCGATCCTGCATCCGCGATTGAAACGAACTGCGTGATTACCCGTCAAGGCCCGATTCCTTTGGCAAGCGGACATCTTCCTGTTGCGATCAATGGTATTATCCAACAAATCAAGACAGTAGAACGCTTAACAGTAGATGCTGCGGTTACTGGTGATTATGATAAAGCATTGCTTGCGATGACCGTAAATCCTCTGGTTCCAAGCGATACAGACGCTCGTATCTTGCTCGATGAGTTGCTTGAAGCTCACAAAGAACATTTGCCACTATTCTTTAAAAATAAATAAAATAGCTGGACGGCAAAATTGTATTTTTCAAAGTTTGCCGTCTTTATTTATGTCGAAAAGTACACAAAAACATTTGAAAAAAGTTAAATTTTTAACAATATAACTCTGACATTTAATGTATACTTATGATTATAAGATAATTTAGGAGTGAACACACATGTACAAAAAATTAACCACAACTGCCCTCGTTACATCCGCTATTATGCTTGTCCTTCCTGCAAGCCTTGCCCACCACACGGCAAAAGCCAAAACACTTCCACTAAAAAACAAACTTGCGATTTCTGGCAGTGATCGTATTAAAGGTGTTTCTTTGCATGCCCATCGCTATTTTATTAAAAAGAATACGATTTTCGATCCAATGATGCCACCGATTTCGTTAACCGCTTATGACGATGACAATCATGTTGATTTGACAAATTCCATCTTTGTTACAGAAAATGATGTCGATACAAGCAAAGTTGGTAGCTATCACGTGACATATCGTGCGATTGCTGCTGATGGTCGTTGGAAAGAACGCCGCGTTGAAGTGAACGTCGTTTCAAGCCCGATTATCGAAGCTCAAAATGCAACGGTTCCCCGTGGAACATACTTTGATTATTTGAAAGACGTCTCAGCTTTTGATGAGTTAGCTGGTGATATTCGAATTTTCTTGCATGTGAAAGCCAGTGATTTAAATACAGATGTAGCAGGAAAATATTTCGTCACGTATATAGCTTCGAACTTTTATGGCTTAACGACGGAAAAAACAATTACTGTAACCGTAAAATAGCAAAGAGTTTGAGCATTCGTCCAGATGTATTTCGACGTCGCTCAAACTCTTTTTTATTATACTTTTCCGATCGGGGCGTTACCTAATTTATAATCTGGTTTCTTCGGTTGTTTTTTTTTGATGAAAATCGATTTTAGGGCACTGAATTAGGAAACTAATGATATAAGATAGGATGAAAATGATGATACTCATAACGGGAATCGCCCACGATAAGTGATCTTCAATCGGAATCATATCTGCAAATATTTCTGTCACATAGCGCAACACGATCAGATGCACAAAATAGATGAAGAAGATGTGCGGTGTGATAGCGCGTGAAATTTTTTGCAAGCCATGGTTTTTAATTTGAATTCTGGTAAACATCATGAACAGGGCAATCGCTGCGATAACTACAAATATAGATAGGTAATCATAGAAATATAGCGGTTTAAAGCCGATCTCCATGCGATTCTCTAGCGCCCAGTCCGTAAAGAAATAGATAGCTACAGTACTCAGTGCAAATATCGCAAACCAGATAAATTTTTTCAAGCGAGACAGTATCGTTTTCGGTAAGCTGTAGCCGAGGATAAAATAACCTAGGTAAAGCAAACAACTGAACAGGTTTGCGACAATCATATCGGTCCCTCTAAACGCAAAAACAGCTTCCAGTAAGCCGACCGCTAGGAAAAATAGACCTAAAATAAAGAATCCCACTTCACCGATTTTTTTTCTAATAAAAACGAGCAGCGGAGCAAGGAGTTGCAGTCCGATGAACATCGGCATAAACCATAAATGGCGTCCTAAATTATTGAAAAATAAATTATCGAATGAGCCCCATAATCCGCCTTGCATAACAAACTGGACGAAACCATCCCAACCACCTTGATCGAGAAACTCGAACATTTCGTAAAGTACCATCCAAACAATTGTCGGGATAATGAGACCTAATGTAAGTTTTTTAAAATACATTGCTAAATTTTTGCTCTTGCACAAAGTAAAGTAACCACTTAGTAAAATAAACAGTGGAACTGCTGTGCGTGATATCGAATCATAGAAGTTCGCGATCGCAAAATTCGTGTTCATTTGGGTGGCATTCCCTAAAAAATGCGTCGCAGATACATGAATAACAATAACCATCAAAATCGATAAACATCTGAGCAAATCTAGATTATCTTTTCTCTCCATTCGGGCTTTTCTCCCTTTAGAAATGCTTTATTTGGCAACGCTTAAGTATGTAAGTTTTCTTTCTAAGGATACTACATAATGAAATAATACTCCATAGAATAAAAAGTCTTGCTCCGAAACTTTCTCTGGGCAAGACTCTTTATGGCTTATAAAAGTGCTTTTTGATCTACAAAAATAAATGCACTGTTATGATTTCTGAGTACAGTTACCGGCCAGTCGTTCGTTACTTTTTCTTCGAGAAGATGAGCGATAGCCGCTGTTTTTTTTTCGCCATTTGCAACTAGTACAGCGGTTTTGGCCTCTAAAATATGCTTCACTCCTAGCGTGATCCCCTTTGTACGGTCAACTTCTTGTGTAAAGTACTTTTGACCGACGCTTTGGGTAGTACTATCGAGATCAATAATATGGGCATAATTTTCAAAGCTGACACCTGGTTCATTAAAGCCAAGATGACCGTTCACGCCAACGCCTAGTAAAATAAGCGCTAGTCCGCCATGATCTTCTATAAATTTATCGGCTGCTCGGCATTCTCCTTCTAGATCAGCAGATTTGGCGTTGAAGTAATGGTAATGGGATGCGTCAATCTGAGCAGGACCGAAGAGCTCTTTTTCTAAATAATAGAGACAACTTCCTTCGTCGCCTCCGTCCAACCCTACCCATTCGTCAAGCTCTACAAAATAGGCTTTTTGAAGGTCAATTTCACCGGATTTATGTGCGGCAACGAGTCGGCGTAATGTACCCACCGGCGTGTCTCCACCAGCAAAACAGTATAGTCCTGTTGGTGCCTGTTTGAATTTTTCAATCACGAGTGCTGTTGCGGCGTCACTCATCGCCTCATAGTCTGCTGATACTGTCAAATTAAGTCCGTTCATTCTGTCTCCATCTTCCTCTCATCATGTATTAAATTGCGGTAAATATTGTTGGTGCGCCTCGAGTAATTCATCTAACAGCTGATGCGCTATTTTATCGCTTGGCACAAGTGGATTAACCGTCATTGCAAGCAGTGCCGTATTGTAATCTCCTGTCACCGCAGCTTCTGCCGCTAAGCGTTCAAAGGTTTTAATCGACTGCACGAGACCGTTTACCGCGATTGGTAGCGCCCCTGTCGTCAACGGAATCGGGCCATGGCTCGTAATCACACAGTTCACTTCCACCGCTGAATCTGGATCAATGCCAACAACGGCACCATTATTTCGCGTGTTCACCGTTTGGATGTCTCGTCTATCATTATAAATGGAATGAATCAAATTGCAAGCGGCTTCACTGTAATAAGCGCCACCACGTTGTTCGAGTTGTTGCGGTTTTTCGGCGAGATCTAGATCCTTATACAATTCAAAAAGTTCGGTCTCGACACGTTTCACGACTTCTGCTCTTGTTCCCTCTTTCGCAACAGACGCCTGTTGTTCGGCAAGCATCGTTGCAGTCTGGTAATAGTAACGTAAATAACCAATCGGAATCATGCCAAGTGTGCTCAAGAAAAGCGGGTCCCAGCCGATGTCTGCGATATTTTTCAAGGAAATGCCATCTTCCTTTTTTGTCATTCTTGCCATGACGGTTGGCGTGACATTCTTGCCGTCAAGATAGACATTTTTGGCAAAGACCATGTGGTTGAGTCCAACAAATTCGACGTAGATACGAGACATATCCACATCCAGTTCTTTGGCAATACCTTTTTGGATACCGATCGGGCCGTTGCAAAGTCCGACTACTTTTGTGATGTTACTGTAGCGCAAAACAGCTTCGGTGACCATACCAGCTGGATTGGTAAAATTAACAAGCCAAGCATCGGGACAAAGTCGCTCGATATCGCGGCAAATGTCGAGAATGACGGGAATTGTTCGTAAACCTTTGAAAAGTCCGCCGGGACCATTTGTTTCTTGACCGATAACATTATATTTTAGCGGGATACTTTCGTCTAGTATCCGGGCTTCTAGGCGCCCTACTCGGAACTGTGTTGTTACAAAATCAGCATCTTTGAGCGCTTCCTCCCGATCCATACTTAAATGAATCTCCATTGGAATACCTGCTTTTTCGACCATGCGTTTAGCTAATGCGCCGACAATCTCTAGTTTTTCCCGGCCTTCTTCCACATCAACAAGCCATAATTCACGGATCGGTAACACCTCATAACGATTGATAAATCCTTCGATCAGTTCGGGTGTATAGCTTGATCCACCGCCAATTGTAGCGATTTTTAATGTTCTCTTCATTTTTCAGGACTCCCAACTTCTTTATTTATGAATACTTGCTCTTCTTTATATTTTTGGGCATCCCAGACTTTGAAGAACGGCCAGTAGATTAGCATTGCGATCAAGATGTTAATGATTTGCATGATAGATCCTGAAATTTTGCCACCGGTTGCTAAGAAGCCGCTGATGATTGGCGGTGTTGTCCATGGCAAGGCGATCCCCGCCGGTTTCGCGACTAAACCTGAGTCCATCCCAAAATAAGTCACAATTACGAGAATGACTGGCGTTAAAACAAATGGAATGATGAAATATGGATTTAACACGATCGGTACACCGAAAACCATGGGTTCACTGATGTTGAATACACTAGCTGGTCCGGAAATTTTAGCGAGTTGTTTCATTTGCTTACTTTTAGCTCGCCAGAATAGTAGGATGACGAAGCCGAGCAAAGCTCCTGTCCCACCTGGCACGATCCATAATTCGTAAAATTGTTGCGTAATGATGTTCGGTAATTCTTTTCCTGCTTGGAATGCTGCGCGGTTGGCGTCCATATTGGCGAGCCAAACCGGATTTGTGAATGCGCCGATAATGGCGTCACCGTGTAAGCCAATGCTCCAAAGTAGCGCGATAATGATGACTGTTACGATCATGCCAGGAAGTGTGCTACCGATATAATGCATTGGAATCCCGATAACCGTCGAAATAATTTCGTTGATACTCGAAAACGGTGTTAATTCAATGAGTAGACGCAAAATCCAGATTGTCGTAATGGTTATAAATCCTGGAATCAGGGCCATAAACGACTTGCCGACCGCTTCTGGAACTCCAGCAGGCATTTTTATCACCCAGTTTTTCTCAAAAATAATGCGGAAAATTTCTGTGGCAAGCAAGGCAATAACGATAGCCACGAACAGGCCTTGGCTTCCTGTAAGAATCGTTGGGATAACTCCACCAACATCGTACGCCGTTTTACTTCCTTCAGGTGTAAATGATGTGATTTGTGGAATGGTTAGGATGAAACTAACTAAAGCTACCGCGCCACTCATCAACGGATCGGCAGTTTTATATTTCTCAGCGAGCCTATAGGCGACACCGAAACAGGCCAAAATTGCCATAATATTATAGGACGCCTCTACTGGATAGCCTAGTTTCACTTGCCACTGCGCGCCGAAAATATTAGCCATGAAACCCTCATAACCCGGAATCGGTAAATATTGAATAATCATAAAGACAGAACCTATAATTAAAAATGGCATTGCTAGCATGATGCCGTCGCGAACTGAGGCTAAATGTCTTTGCGCTGATAATTTAGCTGCGACTGGCGCCAACCGATTTTCAAGAAATGCATAGAACTTATTCATTATCTTTTCTCCTCACCTTTTTAAAATCATAAAAGATAGCGCTTTCTTATTTTCATTATAGTATGCTAGATAGCTAATTGATATAGCACCCGTCTATTTAGAAAAGCGTTTGCAAAGATGAAATTTGTGTCAGGGAAGTAACAAGTTGTAACCCTAGATGTTATATGCTAGACTTTTGAATAAGGGTATGAAAAATAGGAGGTCGAAGCATTGTGCTGTTTTTAGATAAAACGCCTGAATTAAGCGATGTGGATATGATGATTTACAAGTTCATCACCGCCCATTTGGACAAAGTTTGTTTGATGCGAATTCGCGATTTAGCGGATGCGACACACGTTAGTACCGCGACGATTTTACGGTTTTGCCGAAAATTTGACTGCAGTGGTTTCTCGGAGTTTCGGGTACGTTTACGGATGTATACAGAACGCGCTGGAGCGACACAAGTGGACTTAGCGGATGAAACAACGTATATTGATTTTTTAAAAAGGACCTCACAATCCGAATTTAAAGGCCGCATTGGGCAGGCAACAGAATTATTAAAAGACGCGGAATTAGTCTTGTTCGTCGGCGTTGGCTCCTCGGGCATTGTCGCAGAATATGGCGCGCTTTACTTTTCTTCGTTATTCACGCTGGCACTTCACATCGAAGACCCACTGAATCACCCGTTCAATCACCTCTCTAAAGGGCTTTCCGGAAAGCTATGTATCATCGCTATCTCCGTGTCTGGCGAAACGAGCGAAGTGATTAAATATATCCAACACATCAACGCCCACCAATGTAAAATTCTCTCCATCACAAATAGCGAAAAGTCCACGGTGGCAAGACTTTCCGACGTTAATATTCCATATTATATCCATCGTGAAACCTATCAAGGCGCAGACATCACCTCGCAGCTTCCAGCACTTTACACCGTCGAGTGCATCGCTCGCGAAATTAGACGTAAACTCGATAATGAAGCAAAATAACACCCCAAAGAAAGGGTTTTCCTCATGAAAAAAATACTAGTAAGCCTTCTTATGCTATCGCTCATTCTTGCTGGCTGTGGCCCTTCGAAAGCGAGCGAAAAAGAGCTACAAAATCTACCAAACCTTTCCTCCCAAACAGCACTCGTTCTCGTTCACGGTACTGGGGGCGGCACTGGCACTTTTGATGGTTTTAGCAGCACTTTCATCGATAAATATAAAGTTTCCAATCAGCGTATTTCTCTTAAAATCAGCACCGATGGGAAATTAAACTACTACGGAACCCTCACCAAAAATGCCCAACATCCAATCATTCAGATCGGCTTTGAGGATAGTATAGATGCAACAATCACACAACAAGCTGACTGGTTACGGATCGCACTAAAAGACGTCGCGAACCGCTATGGCTTCACTAAATTCGATGGTGTTGGACATTCCAACGGCGGTCTTGTTTTATCAACCTACGCACAAAAATATGCTAAAGCCACGCCTGAATTAAAGCGCTTAGTAGCTATTGGCTCGCCATTTAACGATCTCGAAAGCGATGATAACGCTGGCGACCTAACATTTGACGACGTTCCAAAGACAACGCCGCTACTCCGCACGTATGAGGACAATAGCTCAAAAATAAGCCCTGATTTACTCGTATTATCTATTGCAGGTGACGTAGACGACGACAGCTTTTCCGATGATATCGTCCCCGTTCTCAGCGCTTTAGGATCACGTCTCATTTTTAAAGGCCATTCGAAAGTGTACCTAGAAAGCTACTACAAAGGGGAAGAGTACGACCACCGCACAATGTTCGCTAATCCCGATATTCAAAAAAAAGTCGCTTGGTTCTTATACGACTACCCCGGCAACAAAAAGGAAATCCAACTCGCCAAGAATGAATAAATCATTGTCCCCCAGTAAGGATTGCATGTATATGGGGGCTGATTTACTTGGCTTATCTTCTATCTCAAGAATTGTTCGAGAACCATGCCTCCTGCCCCCTGAGCCACGATTTCGTAAGACTCTTTTGCAGGATAAATGGTTGTTTTTATTTTTGGGAAGGCTTTTAGTCGTTCTTCGGTGATTCTTTTGGCATCCTCGAAAAAAGTACCTTTTGGAACGAGGGTTCCGCCGCAGACCACCGTATCGGGTTGCGTCATCAAAATTAGATTAGAAAGCGCGATACCGTAGTAATAGGCCGCGTTTTTCAAAGTATCATGGCACATTGGGTCGCCCTTCTCCAGCGCCTGAAAAATCGTGAAATAATCGATATCATCGGGATTAATCACAAGCTCTGATAGGATCGATGGTTTGCCTTGCTTTAATTCGTGACCAATCTTCGCTTTAATCGCGGATAAAGAACTGTAAGTATGCAGGCAACCATGAGAACCGCAATAGCAGCGCGAACCATTCGTATCAATAATCGTGTGCCCAAATGCGTTGGTCATCCGGCTTTGTCCTGACGCTACAATACCACCTACAATTTCAGCGCTGCGGATCTCCACATCCACCGTCGTTAGCAAAAAACGCTCGCTCGTCTGCCAATAATGCAAGCGATACTCTGCGAGAGCCGCAAAATTTACCCCGCTACCAACCATGATATACGTCGGGATTTTACTCGCCAAATAGTGCTCAATATCATGCGACGTTACGTCACTGTTCTCACTTATTTGATCAAGTGCATCGTCAATTGAGATTCCGATACCCAGAATGTCGGCGATTGCTTTTCCTTGCTCAGCAAGCAAATCAAGCAACTGTACCGTGAACATATCGAGTGTTTCATATATGGAAACTTGCTTCCTCATCTGAATTTTCTTATGTCCCAACTCTTTTAAATTAATGTCAGTGAGGACAATCGTGGAATAAATATTAGTGACCTCGATGCCGATTAAATAAGCTTTCTCTGGATTAATACGATATAAAATCGGTTTTCGTCCGCCTGTTGAAACACCTAATTCGTTACTTGTAATCAGATCATTTTTACTCAGTTCATCGAGCAGTCTGGCGCATGTGGCAGGCTTCATTCCAGTCGCTGCTAACAACTCTTCCACCGTAATCGATGCATGCTTACGGATTAGGTTATATAAAATTTTTAACTTCTTTATTTTAGAACTCTGCGTTGTTCGAAACGTCTCCAACATATTGCTAACCACCGTAACGCCCCCCTCTTGTATAGTAAAAATGTATCAAATACCAAACTAAAAAGCAATTTCGAGCACTTTTTATCAAAATGAAAAAAAGTTATTTACATTCCGATTCATTCATGTTAAGATTACGTTGAAAGCGCTTTACAGTTTTTTTGTAAAAGGCTAATGATGTCGAGGAGGAAATAACGATGCATAAAACAGAACAAATTAATGAGGCTCTCAGCTATATTGAGCAATTAACAGCGGTGAAACCAACGATTGGTATTATTTTAGGATCGGGGCTTGGGCCTTTTGCGGATACGATTGATGATGCGATTCATATTCCGTACAATGATATTCCGCATTTTGCAAAATCTTCGGCTGTTGGGCATGCGAATGAGCTTGTTATTGGTCGTATAGGCGATAAAAACATTGTTGCGATGAAGGGGCGTTTCCACTACTATGAAGGGTTTCCGCTAGATGAAGTCACCTTCCCAGTCCGTGTTATGAAAGCGCTTGGTGTGGAAAAATTGATTATTACGAACGCTTGTGGCGCTGTCAATACAGACTTTAATCCTGGTGATTTGATGTTGATTACAGATCATATTAATTTGACAGCAAATAATCCATTAATGGGACCGAACAATCCGGAGCTTGGTGTGCGATTCTTGGATGTTTCAGAAGTCTATAGTAAGCGCTTGCGTGGTATCGTTAAAAACGTAGCAACAGACCAAAACGTGACGCTACGTGAGGGTGTTTACGCTTGGTGGACTGGTCCAACGTACGAAACACCAGCGGAGATTCGCATGATTCGCGGTTTCGGAGCGGACGCGGTTGGTATGTCGACAGTTCCCGAAGCACTGATTGCGCGCCATGCGGGGATTGAAACGGTTGGTATCTCGTGCCTGACTAATATGGCATGTGGCATTTTGGACCAACCACTTAGCCATGATGAGGTTATTGAGACAGCAGAACGTGTGAAAGCTACTTTCTTGAAACTTGTGGCGGAAATCATTTCTAGATTCTAATCGTGGATACTTTTTATCATATCGGAAATAAGTCTAGCTAATTTGGAAGGGAGAACATCATGGGGATTAAAACGCGTCTTCGCTTTATGTCATTTTTGCAGTACTTTATTTGGGGGAGCTGGCTGATTACGCTCGGTTCTTATATGATTAACACGCTTGGTTTTTCGGGCGTCGAGGTTGGGATAGTTTATAGCTCAAAGGGGATCGCCGCTGTGATTATGCCGACTTTGATGGGGATTGTTGCAGATAAATGGATCAAGGCAAACTACTTGTATACCGCATGTCATTTGATTTGTGCTGGGGCATTGTTTTATGCGGCAACTGTGTCGGATCCAACCGTGATGTTCTGGGTGATGTTGGTAAACGCGATGTTCTTCATGCCCACGCTCGCGCTATCTAATACGGTTTCCTACTATTGCTTAGAAAAAGCTGGTCTGGATACGGTATCTAACTTCCCACCAATTCGTGTGTTTGGGACAGTTGGTTTCATTATCGCGATGTGGACAATCAGCTTTGCAGGTCTTGAACTTAGCAACGTACAGCTTTACATTGCGGCGGGCGCATCGCTCTTACTCTCGCTTTATTCGCTAACGATGCCAGCCATTCCGACGGCGAACAAAAAGAAAAAGCAAGGCTGGGTCAGCATGCTCGGTTTAAATGCTTTCGTCCTTTTTAAAAAGCCGAAAATGGCCGTGTTTTTCCTTTTTGCAATGTTACTTGGAGCCGTGTTGCAAATTACGAATACGTTCGGTAACCCGTTCCTGCATGACTTTGGCTTAAATCCAGCGTTTGCAGACAGCCTCGTGGTGAAGTATCCTTCGATCTTACTGTCCGTGTCACAAATGGCTGAGGTTGTATTTATCTTAGCAATTCCTTTCTTTCTGAAACGCTATGGCATTAAAACGGTGATGTTGGTCAGCATGGTTGCATGGACGCTACGTTTTGGCCTATTTGCATTCGGCGATCCGTCACCACTTGGTACGGTACTTCTACTGCTTTCGATGATTGTTTATGGCTGTGCGTTTGATTTCTTCAACATTTCCGGCGCCATTTTCGTGGAACAGGAAGTTAGTAAGGACATCCGAGCAAGCGCCCAGGGCTTGTTCATGACAATGGTAAATGGCGTGGGTGCTTATGTTGGGGCGATTTTAAGCGGTATGGTTGTCGACTACTATACGATCGATGGCGTCAAAGATTGGCAAACGATCTGGCTTATTTTCGCGGCCTACACGCTTATCTTGGCGATTGTCTTCCAGTTTACTTTCCACTATAAACATGAGCCTGAGAAAATGAAAGATTTAGAGATTACACATTAATCAAAAACGCATGATATTAGCTAGCTCCCATTTTCGAGCTACGAATATCATGCGTTGTCTTATTTCTCCCGGACTACTAATACATCACAAATCGCGTGTTGTAAAACATGTGCGGAGACACTTCCTAGAACGATTTTCTCAATACGATTGAGGCCCGTTGCACCACAAATCAGAACATCTGCGTCGAATTTGGCGGGGAGATCACGAGCAAGTAAGGTTTTAGGATTTCCAATTTCGAGGAGCGTGTGTACTTGTTTGATGCCTGCTTCTCCGGCCAACTTCTTGTATTCAGCCAGCCTAGCCGCCGATTCTTCATAAGCTGCTTTTTCCAAGCCTCCATCATAAGAAATATTCGGCGAGAATGACCGGATGTCCACAATGCTTGCAAGCCCGAGTTCCGCCCCCGTTGCTTTGGCAAGTTCTACCGCTTTCAAAAAGGCGATTTCAGCTTGTGTTGATCCATCTAAAGCTACTAAAATGCGTTGATATTTATTTCCCATCATCATCAACTCCTTTATTAGACCTTACCCTTATATTCTATTTTTGATACCTACTTTTGAGAAAGAGTTTCAAATTTGGGCTATTATTTCCTTTTCTCAAACGCTGGCTGTGACGCCTTCTTCGCTAGCATTTATAGTTACTAAATGCTTAAGTGGTACTGCAAAATTGATCAAATGCCACATTCCTACTTTTCTCAATCTGTGCTATACTGAATTTATATTTTGTTAAAAAAGGGGATACATTATGGACAAAGAGGATCGATTAAATCAGCAGATCGCTCTATTTTATTTTGCTTACAAAACGTTTGTTGAAACCGCTGATAGGCTCATTGGGAAACATGGCATTACGCGTACGCATCACCGAATTTTATTTTTCGTAGCGCATTCGCCAGGTATTAAAATGAACGAGCTGTTAACACTACTCGAGGTTTCGAAACAAGCACTGCATCAACCGTTGTTAGAATTGAGGGAAAAGGGATATATCAGGATGGAGCCGTCTGCTAAGGACAAGCGTATTCGTTGCCTGTTTTTGACGGAAGCTGGGGCCGAGATTGAAACAGAGCTTGGGGAGGCTCAAAGGCGTCAGATGGCCGCGGCTCTATCGGCAAGTGATGATCCCGATGGCAAGGTTTGGACGCAAGTCTTAGAACAATATGCAAAAGAACGACCAGGATTAGCATTTTTTAAATAGGAGCGTGATGAGATGGAGAAAATATTGTTTATCCAAACTGGTTTCGGTGTGGATCTACATGGCCAAGATATTACGAAAGCTGCGATTCGGGCAGTGAGAAATGCGATTTTTACGAATTCGATGCCGGGAATTGAAGACTTATTGCCGAGTAAAGACCTGAATAATATGGTGGTCCATGTGAAATTGGCGTTACCGATAGATGCGGAGTTACTTGATTCCGATGCGATTCGGGCGATTATTCCTTATGGCACAGTCACGGTAGAAACCATGTCAGGTGGAATGCTTACGACAAGTGGCATTTTTCTAGCGGACAAAGCGGACAAGAATGATTTGATGTATATTGTGAATGCATCGGTCGAAACAGGCTACTAAACGCTATAGCAAAAAGGAAGACAGGAATTGGTGTTCTATGACCAGTTCCTCGTCTTCCTTTTTTGATTAGTTTAGTTTAGTAGGCCTTCTTTTTGTAGGTAGTTCTTCGCGACTTCTTCGGCAGACTTGCCTTTTACATTGACTTCATAGTTCATTTCGCTCATTTGTTGATCGGTGATTTTACCTGCTAGTTTTTCTAGCGGGGCTTTTAGCTCTGGATATTTTTTCAATGTTGATTCGAGCATGAGTGGTGCGCCTTGATATGGCGGGAATAGTTGCTTGTCGTCTTTTAGTACTTTGAGTTTGTATTGGGCGATTTCGCTATCTGTTGAATAGGCATCAAGCGTGTTGATATCGCCAGCTTTCAGAGCGGAATAGCGCAGTTTTGGCTCCATTGTTTTCAATGAATCGAATTGTAATCCATATTGTTTCTGCAACCCCTTATAACCATCCTCCCGATCGGAAAATTCCAACGTAAAACCGGCTTTAACGGAGGCTTGCACAGCTTTTAAATCAGAAATTGTTTTCAGATTGTAAGCTTTAGCGAACTGTGGTGCAACTGCGACGGCGTACGTGTTATTGTATTTCATCGGTTTCAGTAGTGCCATCTTCTCATTTTTTGCAAGTCCGTCGCGTGCTTGCTCATAAACGGCTTCTGGGTTGTGATTTTTCGCTGGTTCTTTGAGGAAGGTTTCCAAAACAGTGCCCGTGAACTCAGGGTAAATATCGACATCGCCTGATTTTAACGCATTGAAAACAAAACTCGTTTTTCCGAGATTCGGCTTTACTTTGACGCTCAGGTCGGTATCATTTTCAATTAGCTGTTTGTACATATTAATCAAGATTTCTGGCTCCGAACCAAGTTTTCCGGCAATCACGAGTTCTTTTTGCGGTTGCGTGAAATATGGTACGATGATGATACTTGCCGTCACGACGAGTGCACCAGTAATCGTGATGAGTGTTCGCTTGAATGTCGCTTTTTCCATGTAGCGCAAAATGACATCAAACAGGATCGCCAGTAAAGCTGCTGGAATTGCACCGAGCAGAATCAGGCTGTTGTCATTGCGGTCAATCCCGAGTAGGATGAGATCACCCAGTCCACCAGCTCCGATTAAAGCCGCAAGCGTTGCGGTTCCGATAATAAGAACCATCGCCGTTCGGATACCAGCCATAATAACGGGCATCGCGAGCGGTAGTTGCACTTTATAAAGCTTCTTCCACCTGTTCATTCCCATTGCTTCGGAAGCTTCCATTAAAACTGGATCAATTTCTTTAATTCCAGTATATGTATTCCGCAAAATGGGTAACAAGGCATAGATTACAAGCGCGATAATCGCCGGTACCGTCCCAATTCCAACTAATGGGATCAGCAAACCTAGCAAGGCAAGTGATGGAATTGTTTGCAAAACCGCCGTTACTTGAATAATCGGCTCAGCGGCACGCTTATGGTTCGTTAAATAGATTCCAAGCGGCACAGCGATAAATACAGCAATAAAAAGGGAGACGAAAGATAATTCGATGTGTTGAACTAACGCTGCCCACAACGCATCCTGACGCACCTGAAACGTATCGATTAATTTACTCATACATGCGCAGCCTCCCTCTCTAGTTGTTTAGCTAGGAACTGGATGACATGTTGCTGTGTAATCGTTCCAACGGGTTTGCCGTCCTTGGCAACAGATACAGACGCCTGACTCGCTAATTGTTGCAAGATAACTTCCACTGCAATTGACTCCGCAAAATCAGCCTCTCCAGCAACAACCTGCGCCTCGAAATAGCCTTGTTCCAACATATCATGCACGGTAAATTTAGAAGATAGCACGTGCTTGTTCACATTGCCTGACTCCAAGAAGTTTTGCACAAATTCATTCGCTGGATTTTGCAAAATTTCATTCGGCGTATCGCATTGTACGACTTCGCCATCCTTCATAATACAAATTCGGTCGCCAAGCATGAGCGCCTCCTGCATATCATGTGTTACAAACACGATTGTCTTTTTAATTTTGCGTTGCAAGACAATCATATCTTGTTGCAATTTCTGGCGACTAATCGGGTCTAACGCGCTGAAAGGTTCATCCATCAAAATAATTTCGGGGTCAGCGGCTAGCGCACGAACAACGCCGACACGTTGCTGCTCACCGCCTGAAAGCTCCGCCGGTTTCCGGTTGCGATAGCTTTCCGCGTCCAAACCAACACTATTTAGTAGCTCAGTAATGCGATCGTGCGTCTTCTCCTTCTCCCATTTCTTCAGTTCCGGCACAATCGCGATATTTTCCTCGATCGTCATATGCGGAAAAAGCGCGATTTGTTGCAGTACGTAGCCGATATTCCAGCGCAATTCGTGAATGTTATAATCACTAATTCGCTTCTCGTCGATATAAATAGTCCCTGTCGTCAGTGGAATAAGGCGATTAATCATCTTCAGCGTCGTTGTTTTGCCACAACCACTCGGCCCGATAAAAACGAAAAACTCACCATCTTTTATGTCCAAATCGATATTTTTGACGGCATGCTCGCCATTTTGATATTGTTTCGTTACATTTTCGAAGCGTATCATGAGTCACTTCCCTCTCCATTTTGTCATTAAAACATGTTTATCTGTTTACCCTATTTTTCAAAAGTAGAAACATTTGTTCTTAATTTTACCACGTCCATATAGAAAATTACACCGTTTAGCATTTCGTTGACAAATCAACTAAAATTGAGCATAATAAACTTTATCATGGTGAAGCATTTGGTTTTATCTTTTTCGATAAACAAAATAAACCAACTAGGAACAACTTGAAAGGGGAATAATAAAAATGGGATTATGCGGTTATTATTATTACATTGACGAGCCGGGTATGCGAGAAATAAAAGCAGGAGATGAATCCGTTTTTACGATGCCGATGTTGCTGTCACTTGATGAATATTGGGAAGTTATTCATTATATATTTTGCAAGAAGACAAGAAACGGGCCATCGCCGTGGGGTTATATTGTTCCACTTCGGATTGAAAACGAGATCCGCGATGCTGTGGCGACTGTTTATTTTATCTATCCAGAACAAGTCCGTATGGCGAAAGAAGCTCTGTTTAGCATTACCGAAGAAGAATTCGTCGCGATGTATGATTTCAAGCAACTAAAAAAGAGCGGTCTTTACGGTATAAATTGGCGCACGAAAAAGGACAAATTAGACAAAGACCTTCTATTAAATTTCCGAGCTCTGCAGACCTTTTTCAATAAAGTATCGCAGAGTGATGATTGTATTATATTTTATGTTGTGTAGATGAAAAGCTGAAAACGCCCGTTTAGCATCGACAGAAATTGTTAGGAGGCGCAGTGAAAACCCTCTTTTGGTTTTTACGGAGGCACCGAAATTTCCGAGAGGCTGGCGTTTGAAGCTAGATCTGACGAAAAGCTGAAACGGCCCGTTAGATCCGACAAAAATTGTTAGGGGGCGTAGGAAAAGTCCTCTTTTGACTTTTTTGGAGGCACCGAAATTTTCGAGGATCTGGCCGTTGAAGCTAGATCGCGAAACAGAGCTACGCCAAACAACTACGCATTCCCGCAAACAAGATCTCCAGACGAAACCATCGCCCTATAAAAAAACAAGTAACTACGCCACTCTAAAAAACATGGCGTAGTTACTTGTCTAAATCAAGCTCTAGTGAACTCTTCTACTTCTTGTTCACTTAGCGTTTCGTTCGCGTAACATACACGGAGCTGTTCTCATTTTAATCTACTCCGTAATCACCGTATGAATCAACTTTGGCACTTCTGCATTATCGCTCACCCGAATATTTTCGTAAATCTTCGCTTCAACCGCCTCCACGTCTTCTTTATTCGCATAAATCGTTACAAGTGGCTCACCGGCTTCCACTTTATCGCCGACCTTCTTCCGCAACATAATTCCAACAGCCAAGTCGATCTCGTCTTCTTTCGTCGCACGTCCGGCACCTAAAAGCATCGCTGCAATACCTATTTCATCTGCGACAATCTCAGCAACTACACCGCTTTCCTTAGCTGGTACATCGATCTTGAATTTCGCTTGTGGTAACTTGCTAGGATCATCCACAATCGAGCCATCCCCGCCTTGGTTATCCAAGAAATCCTTGAATTTCGCCAGAGCCTTGCCGTTTTCCATAACCTCTTTCAACATCGCACGCGCCTCATCTAAATCCTTCGCTTTCTTAGCAAGCACAACCATTTGACTTCCCAAAATTAAAACCAATTCCGTCAAATCTTCTGGACCTTCACCTTTTAGCGTATCAATCGCTTCTTGTACTTCCAAAGCGTTTCCAATCGCAAAACCTAGTGGTTGTGACATGTCTGAAATAACCGCCATCGTTTGACGACCGACATTATTCCCAATCCGAACCATCGCATGCGCCAAATTTTCCGCATCTTTGTCCGTTTTCATGAACGCACCGGCGCCCGTTTTAACATCCAACACAATCGCGTCCGCGCCAGCTGCAATTTTCTTACTCATAATCGAGCTTGCGATAAGTGGAATCGAGTTTACCGTTCCTGTTACATCGCGTAACGCGTATAATTTTTTATCAGCAGGGGTTAGGTTGCCGGATTGACCAATTACTGCAACTTTATCACGGTTTACCAAGTCGATAAACTGCTCTTTCGTGATTTCTACGTGGAAACCTTCAATCGCTTCTAGCTTATCAATTGTGCCTCCTGTGTGGCCTAATCCGCGTCCTGACATCTTCGCAACTGGCACGTCAAGCGCTGCAACAAGTGGCGCCAATACAAGTGTCGTCGTATCGCCCACACCGCCTGTCGAGTGTTTATCTACCTTGATGCCCTCAATCGCTGACAAGTCGATCGTTTCACCAGAATTCACCATCGCCATCGTCAAATCGGCGCGTTCTCGGTCTGTCATATCTTGAAAGAAAATCGCCATAGCGAGCGCACTGACTTGATAATCAGGAATCTTGCCCGCCGTGTAACCATCGACTACAAACCCGATTTCTTCGGTCGTTAATTCTTTGCCATCACGCTTTTTCGAAATTACGTCTACCATTCTCATATTCGTTCACCAATCCTTTTTTATTTTAAATCGTTTAGGAAGCTTGTGCCGTATTCAGGCATTTTTACTTTAAAATTATCTGCGATGGTTGCGCCTAAATCGGAGAATGTTTTGCGCAAATCAAGTGCTTTGCCGCCGTCTTTGAATTGTTTGGAATAAGCTAAAAGTGGCACGTATTCGCGTGTGTGGTCGGTGCCGCGGTATGTTGGGTCGTTTCCGTGGTCAGCGGTGATAAGTAGCAAATCATCTTCTTGCATGTTCGCGAACACTTCTGGAAGTCTTGCATCGAACGCTTCCAATGCATCACCATAACCGATCGGATCGCGACGATGTCCGAACAACGCATCAAAATCAACCAAGTTTAAGAAACTCATGCCATGGAAATCTTCCGTCAACAAATCGATAAATTTATCCATACCGTCCATGTTTGACTTCGTGCGAATCGATCTTGTTACGCCTTCATCGTCAAAGATATCCGAGATTTTACCGATTGCGATCGAGTCTAGGCCGCCGTCTTTCAAGTGATCCATCACCGTTTTATCAAATGGTTTTAACGCGTAGTCATGACGGTTCGAGGTCCGTTCGAATGTTTTCGCAGTTTTACCGACAAAAGGACGAGCGATGATGCGACCTAACATGTAAGGCTCATCGCGCGTAATTTCGCGGCAATACTCACAAATGCGATACAATTCTTCGAGTGGGATTAATTCTTCGTTCGCCGCGATTTGCAGTACGGAATCAGCAGACGTATAAACGATCAAAGCGCCTGTTGCCAATTGTTCCTCGCCAAGCTCTTCCATGATTTCCGTACCACTCGCCGGTTTATTTCCGATTACTTTTCGACCAGAGAAATCTTCAATTTTTTGAATCAACTCGTCTGGGAATCCGTCTGGAAATACACGGAATGGCGTGTCGATGTACAGACCCATGATCTCCCAATGCCCTGTCATCGTGTCTTTACCTGCAGACGTTTCTTGCATTTTTGTGAAGTAAGCTTGTGGCTTGTCTGCAACGGGGACGCCTTCGATTTCGCGAATATTAGATAGACCAAGCAACGCCATATTCGGCATTTTTAGCCCTCCTTTTTCGCGGGCAATGTGTCCTAATGTATCGACGTCAAAATCGTCAAATTGTGCCGCGTCTGGCGCTTCCCCAATACCTACCGAGTCCATAACTACAACGTGAATTCTTTTAAATGCCATTTTCAAAAAACCTCCTTAATAGATTAAGCCAACGATTGTGGCTGTTAAGAAACTAACTAACGTGGCGCCGAATAACAGTTTCAAGCCGAATCTGGCAACAACGATACCTTGTTTGTCGTTCAAGCTTTTGACTGCCCCAGCAATAATGCCGATGGATGAAAAATTGGCGAAAGATACTAGAAATACGGATACAATCGCGGTTGTTCTGCCTGAAAAGTTGAATCCACCATTTTTTAAATCGGTCATCGCGACGAATTCATTGGATACCATTTTCGTTGCCATGATGCTTCCGGCTTTGACCGCTTCATCCCATGGAACACCGACCAGAAATGCGAACGGTGCAAAAACGTAACCGAGTAATTCTTGGAACGAAAGTCCGAAAATACCACTGAAAATGGCGTTGATCATCGCGATAATCGCAACGAATCCGATCAGCATCGCAGCAACGGTAATCGCCACTTTGAAACCGTCCATAATGTATTCGCCCAACACTTCGAAAAAGCTCTGTTTCGCTTCTTCTTTGACTTCGAGAATATCTTCTTGCTCGGTGACTTCGTAAGGATTAATCATGGAAGCGATAATGAAACCACCAAATAGGTTAAGAACCAGCGCAGTTACGACATACTCTGGCTTTAAGAGTACCATATAAGAGCCGACGATGCTCATCGAAACGGTTGACATCGCGGAAGCACAAAGCGTATACAAGCGATGTTTCGGCAGCAAGCCAAGTTCTTTTTTCACGGAAATGAAAACTTCAGATTGGCCGAGAATTGCGGATGCGACGGCGTTATATGATTCTAGTTTCCCCATTCCGTTGACTTTACTCAGCGCAAGGCCGATATATTTAATGATAAACGGTAGGATGCGCCAATGTTGCAAAATCCCAATAAGCGCAGAAATAAAGACAATTGGCAGTAACACACTTAGGAAAAAAGACATTTGACCCGTGTTGACAAGTCCTCCGAATACAAAGTTCACACCTTCTGCAGCGTAGGATAACAGTTTGCCAAAACCATCTGCAATCCCACTAATAAGCCAGTTTCCTGCGCTCGTGTTAAGAAGGATAAAGCCTAAGATGAACTGTAAAACAATCATGACGATAATCGGTCTAAATTTCACTTTCCTGCGGTCGTTACTCGCGATCCAAGCAATGCCTAGAACAACAAACAAACCAATAATACCAATTAGATACTTCATTATGAATCCCCCAATTAATCAAATTATAGAATGAGTAATATTATTTTGGTAAAACGGTTTACTGATCGTTTGTATACCTATTCCGCAAACGTTTACATTCATTATCAAAAAGTAAACCTGTTTACCAAAAGTAAGTATATCATCATTAACAAGAGATGGGAAATGATATCCCTCTCTCGTTTTGATTTCTATTCTGCCTCAAGTCTCTTAGCGCTTTCGCGGACAATAAGTTTGAGCGGCATTTTTTTGTTTGCCATTTTTTCAGTCGGGTTTTGAATCGCTCTGAGCAAGTATTCTGCCGCGGTTTTGCCGATGTCGTAGATCGGTTGGCGAACGGTGGTTAGCGTTGGCGCCATGTATTCGGCGAGTTCAATGTCGTCAAACCCCACAATCGAGAGATCTTCTGGAATCGTGATACCTAGCTCCAGCGCCGCGCGGTAAGCTCCGACCACCATTTGATCATTCGTTACGAACAGCGCCGTGATATCTGTCGTTTCGAGTAATTTTTTCGTTGCGATGTAGCCGCCAGACATGGTTTGATCGCCTTCCATAATCCACGTGGCTGAAGCCGAGATTCCATGTTTCCTAAGGCAACCTTGATAGCCTTGCAATCGCTCCTCCACAGAGTAAAACGAGTCATCCGATGTAATGATACCAATCTTCGTGTGCCCTAGCGCAACGAGATGTTCCGTCGCCATGTATCCGCCTTCATAATCATCGATAAAAATATTGCCTTCTTCCCGGTGATGCCGTTTACGATCGAGCAAAATATACGGTTTATGCAGTGTCTCCAATTGCGTAAACACATTCGACGCCAGAATATTCGGGCTCGCAATAATCAACCCATCCACAGCCCGATGCAAAAGTTCCTCGACGTACAAATCCTCGCGCGTGCTGTCCTGCGAAGAGTTACACAATAAAATCATATAATCATGCGCATTCAAATAGTCTTCCGCGCCCTTCACCATCTGCGAAAAAAATGGGTCCGTCACTTCCGGTACAATCATGCCGATCGTATTCGTCTGATTCGTCACCATATTTTTCGCAAAAAAGTTCGGTTTATAAGCTAAATCTTTCGCGGTTTGAAACACTTTATTTCGTGTCGCTTCACTAAAACGACTCCCTTTTCCATTTAGAATCTGGGAAATCGTCGTTATCGAAACGCCCGTTTTTTCTGCAATATCTCGAATCGTTACACCCAATGTGGCTCGCCTCTTTCACAGGAAAAATTACTTCTCCTCCATCATGCCACATTTTGATGATTTTGTTAATAGTTATCTTTTGGATTTGCGTCATTTCCTGAAACAATCGATACGCCTGCGCTTGCTCCGATACGAGATGCGCCTGCTTCGATCATTTTGTCCACGTCTTCTTTCGTACGGATTCCACCGGATGCTTTCACGCCAATATCTGGCCCAACTGTTTTGCGCATCAATGCGATATCTTCTGCTGTTGCACCGCCCGTGGAAAACCCTGTCGATGTTTTGACGAAATCAGTTCCTGCTGCTACCGCTAAACGGCATGCGCGTTCTTTTTCTTCGTCGGTTAGTAGGCATGTTTCGATGATAACTTTAACCAATGCTTTGCCTTTCGCGGCATCGACAACGGCTTTGATATCAGACTCGACTAATGCGTCGTTCTTATCTTTCAGAGCACCGATATTGATGACCATATCGACTTCTGTTGCACCTTTTTGGATAGCGTCTGCTGCTTCGAATGCTTTTGTCACGCTTGTGTTGGCGCCGAGTGGGAAACCAATAACGGTACAAACATCTACACCTGTCCCCGCTAATTGTTCGTGTGCTAACTCGATCCAAGTTGGATTAACACAGACAGATGCAAAATTATATTGTTTAGCCTCAGCGGTTAATTTTAAAATCATTTCCTTTGTTGTATCTGGTTTTAAAGCTGTGTGGTCGATCATTTTGGCGATATTCGTCATGATTAATCTCCTCGCTTTTCGTTTATTTGTCTTTATCATAATACATGCATGAACGTTTGTAAAGTTATATATGAAATTATGTTCAAAGAAGTAGTTCTTTCGCCGTGAACTGATCCGTGATTAATACATTGGCATACTCGCCTTGAAGCGCGCCATGAATTGCGTCAACTTTCCTTGCGCCACCTGCAATAAGGATAGAACGTTCTTTTTGTTTAAGTGACTCCAACTCGATGCCGATTGTGCGAGCGTCAATTTCCGCACTGCAAATCTGACCGTCTTTATCGTAAAAACGAGAACAGATATCGCCGACGCCAATCGTTTGTAGTAATTTTTTCTGGGCATCATTGAAATAACCTAATCGGAAAAGGAGTGCCTCGTCGCGAACAGTTCCTACTGTGAATACAGCGATATTGGCTTGTTTCCCCATTTCAATAATATGATGAATATGGCGATCTTGTTCTACCATTTCCTTCACGGTTGCGTTGTCAAAAATGACAGGAAGTGGCAAGTGACGCGGCATCGTCTGGAAATTTTCAGCGAACAAAGAGATTGTTTCTGATGCATACGTATTGACGTTAGAATGGCTAATCCCGCCTTTTAGTTGAATCACTTCGACGCCTCGCACATCTTGTGGGCGAATTTTTTTGGCGACTTCATACATCGTCGTTCCCCAGCTGACACCTAAAATATCGCCATTTGTGACGGTTTCTTCAAGGTATTCAGCGCCCTTTTTGCTAAGGAAATCCGTTATCGTTGTATATTCCGTAGTTGGGGAGAATACGACGTGCGCTTCTCTCAAGTTATATTTTTCTTTGAGCGCGGTTTCGAGTGCGTCTAAATCGGCGAATGGGTCCGTGACTTTGATTTCCACATACCCGCTCTCTTTCGCAAATTGCAAAAGCCTAGATACTGTGGGGCGTGAAATCCCAAGTTGACTAGCAATTTCTTGCTGACTGTAGTCCGATTGATAGTAAAGTCGCGCAACTTCAATGCTGAGTTGTTGTTTTTGTTTATCCATTAAGGTTCCTCATTTCTAAAAGAATGAAACTATGTACGCTATCCCGAATCGTGTCAAGCCATGCCGGGTTGCTCATTACCATCGCCAATTCCAACTGGTGGCATTTTTTCACTCCTTATCTTCTCATTATAAACAAACTCTATCCGAAATACACCCTATTCATCGATAAAGATTTTGATACGTTTAATTACACAACATGGAAAAGACTCATCCATTGATAAAGAAGAATGAGTCTGCCATAATATTTAACTAATGCAATAAATACTGATTTTAGAACCTCCGTTCAAGAGGATTCTTCTAGACATTCTTTCTTGCTCTAGAAAATTTCTCCATCAATACGCCCTCGACGCATCTCTTTGCCACTCTTCTTTAAGCGGTACAACAACTGGCGGAACTATTACATCGCCTGATATCCGCTTCAAAAACTGGCGAGTTCGTTCTTGTTTTGGTGCGCCGAACAGTTCTGCGGGACTCCCTTCTTCAACAACAACGCCATCTGCCATGAACAGGACATGATCGGATACTTCTTTAGCAAACTGCATCTCATGTGTCACAACAACCATCGTCATGCCTTCTTCGGCAATGGCTTTGATCACTGCCAAAACTTCCCCAACTAGTTCCGGATCAAGCGCGGAGGTCGGCTCGTCAAATAGGATGACTTCAGGGTTCAAGACGAGAGCTCGAGCAATTCCAACGCGTTGCTGCTGTCCACCTGAAAGCTGACTTGGATAAAAATCGAGCTTATCTCCGAGTCCGACTTTTGCGAGGATGGCTTCACTGCGCATGCGGGCTTCGGATTTCTTTACTTTTTGGGCGATGATAAGACCTTCCATCACGTTTTCGATCACGGTTTTATGGGCGAACAGGTTGTAATGTTGGAAAACCATCGCGGTTTGTTTACGCAAAGCGATGATATCTTTTTTCGTTGCTTTTTCGGTTGCGACGCTCACATGACCAATGTCGATATGACCGCCATTTGGTTTTTCTAAGTAATTCAGGCAGCGTAGTAAGGTCGTTTTTCCGGAGCCGCTGGGGCCTAAAATCGTGATTACTTCGCCTTTATTAATCGTTAAATCAATGCCTTTTAAGACTTCTTGGTCGCCGAATTGTTTTTTTATTCCTTGTAAACGAATCATCCAATCCCTCCTTTATTATAGGCCGTGGCTTTGCGGTCAACGATGGACGCGATCAGCTCCATCACAATCGTGACGCCCCAATAGAGCAGACCTGCTGCGATAAATGCTTCGAGAAACTTGAGGTTGCTTGAGGCCACGATTTGAGCCGTGCCCGTGATTTCTTTAACAGAGACGAGAAAGGCGATTGAGGATGCTTGCAAAAAACCAACCGCAATGTTCGTCAAATTAGGAATCGATTGCGCGAGTGCTTGTGGTAAAATGATGCGCGTCATCACTTGAAACTTCGTCATTCCAACGGAGTAACCGGCCTCCATTTGACCGCTTGGAACGGCGACGATGCCTGAACGGATAATTTCAGAAAGATAGGCTCCTGCGCTAAGTGACAGCGCGATAAGTACGAAAACCGTGATGGGGACGCTGTTGATATGGAAGGACCAGTCGTAGCGCTTCGCTAAACTGTCAAGTAAGAGTGGCAAGCCAAAATAAATCAGCATGATGTGCATCACGATTGGTGTTCCACGAACGAAGGATACATAACCATTTGCCAAATGATACACGCCCTTGACGTGATAAATACGTGCTAGCGCGACGCCAAGCCCGATTAAAAAACCAATAATCAGGGGTACAAATGTAAGCAGCAATGTCAAAGGAAGCGCCGTTAAAATTTCTTTAAAAGCCTCCCAGATAAACGGATAATCCAGTTGCATCGTTTGTTTCGCCTCCTTTTCTTAGTCTAATGCCATGATTGGCTTTTTATGCCGATTCGCACGTTTTTCAAATGCTTTTGCGAGTTGTTCTAGGACTAGGACGACCGCATAATAAATGATCGACATCGCGATATAAACTTCCAGCGCGTGAGCCGTTGCTGCAATGAGTGTTTCACCGCGCCCCATCATGTCCATCAGCCCAATCGTGAAGGCAAGCGATGTATCTTTCAGCGAACTAATGACCGAATTCGCCACGTTTGGAAATGCGATGCTCGCGCTCTGCGGCAACACGATTCTGAAAAAACTCTGCGACGGGCTCATGCCGACCGACATCGCCGCTTCTGTTTGCCCATAATCGACACCCTTGATCGCACTTCGGAAAATTTCCGAGAAAATCGCCCCATCACGTAGCGCGTAAGTCACAATCACAAAATACGCCGGTGCCATCCGCGAAATATCGACGCCAAACACAAGCAATAGCGCAGGCATTCCGTAAAACACCAAGAACAACTGAATCAACATCGGCGTCCCGCGAATAAAGGAAAGAAACACGACTACCAACTGACTCAAAACTGGGACTCGGAACAACCGAATCACCGCCAAAAGTAAGCCCAAAACAAGCCCAATTATCGTTGCGTACAACAAAACCTGTAACGTTATCATCAAATATTCCAGCAACGTCGGAATAAAGTCAAAAATCAAATGCCAATCAAATGCCTTCCCCATTCGCGTTTCACCCCTATTTTTTTAGAAATCAACCGTGTAATCCGCGCCAAGCCATTTTTTACTCAATTTACTGACCACACCTTCTTCTTTCAATTCTTTGAGCGCCCCGTCCAAGTCATCCGATAACTGCGACTCATTTTTGCGTAACAAGAAGAAAACCTTTGAGTTCAACACAGGATCTCCGACAACTTTTTGCTGTGCATCCGCCTGCTCGTTTAGTAATTTTACCGCGAAAGGCGTTGTAATCGTAGCGTCCGCGCGTCCCGTCCTGATTTGATTGGTCGCATCATTATTTCCCGTTCCCGAATACACGATATTAATTTTGTTTCCATGCTCTTTATTATATTTCTCCAAATACACCGCCGAATTACTCGTCGCACTCACGATTGCCGTTTTGCCAGCGAGATCCGCGACCGACTTAATATCCGTATTGGCCTTGTTCA
Source organism: Listeria grandensis (assembly GCF_014322885.1). Lineage (NCBI taxonomy): Bacteria > Bacillati > Bacillota > Bacilli > Caryophanales > Listeriaceae > Listeria > Listeria grandensis. The sequence goes on from NZ_JAASUG010000007.1 coordinate 56,911, forward strand.
CCGCCACCTGCAACGGAAAAACATTATATGGCTCCTTATTAAATAAAAACTTCTCCTTACGCTCATCGTTCACTTCCATTTGATGCGCCACGAAGTCGATTTTATTAGTTTGCAAACTCAGTAATAAATTCGAAAAGTCCATCGTTTTAAACTCAAACTTATACTGCGGTAATTTCTTATCCAGCGCCTTTACAAGCTCCACATCATATCCCGTCAAATTTCCCTTATCATCGATAAAGCAGATATTTGGAAATTGCGTACCAGTCCCAACTACAATCGTCTTAACATCCTTGCCGTCTTTCGTAAGCGCATCACTAGACGCCCCCGTATCCGTTCCAAGCCCACAACCCGCGAGCAAAACACTACTTGCCACTACCAACAACGTCCCAAAAATCCATTTTTTCATCCAATCTCCCCTTAATTCGAATTTACTAGCACGTCCAGATTTCCAAGTTCTGCAAACAGCGATTCATCCAAAACCTTGCGTAAAAAGATAATATTGTCCCCTTCATATTCATGCTCATAAAACCCAACATACCCGCGATGTTCATAAATCGAAACGAGCCAAGGATGCCGCGTCGCCGTCGCCAAGTAAACCGCCGGCGCCTTAATCTGCGCCACTAAAACCTGTTCCTCGACATAATCCAGAAGCGCCGTCCCAACCCCTTGTCGCTTGAAATCCGGGTCCACCGCGAACCACCAAATAAACGGATACGGCTGAATCGAGCGCTCACCTAAGGCCCACGGAAAAGCCACCGTCACCGTCGCAATAATCCGGCCATCGCGTTCCAATACATAATTCGCATTCCGCCGAATATTCTCCTCAACCGTCGCCAAATCCGCCGTTGCCCCAACAAATTTGATATCCATATCCTTCAGCGGCTTGTATCCGCGAATCGACACATCATGCACAACCCCCGCATCTGCAAGCGTAGCTAACCGAATAACATCTCCCACAAAAATTCCTCCTTAGTTTTGCGCCTCAACCTTGCTCGCGTAACGACTTTCCTTAAACGGCAAATCCAAATTTCCACGCAGCGTATCGCTCGCATACTCCCGATCATAATACCCGCGCGCCTCCAAAATCGGAATCACTTTTGCAACAAAATCATCCAATCCCTCACCCAAAACGGGCGCTCCGAAAATGAAGCCATCCGCCGCCTTACCATCAAACCAAGCGATCAACTCATCGGCGATTCCTTCCGGCGTGCTCACAAAAGCTGATTTTGGCGTCGTCACCCTGAGCGCCACCTCACGCAACGTCAAATTCTCACGCTTTGCCTCCTCCTTAATTTTTCGCGTCGTCGCTCGGAAGCTATTCTCACCGACCGTCCCAATATCCGGAAACGGCTCATCCAGCGGAAACTTCCCGAAATCAAAATGATCAAAAAAGCGACCAAGATACGCGAGTGCCTCCTCGTCTGACACCAAATTCTTAATTTCCTCATATTTCGCGTCCGCCTCGTCTTGCGTCTCACCAACAATCGGTGCAAACCCAGGGAAAATCTTAATCTCATCCGCGTTACGGCCATTCGCCACCGTCCGCGCCTTCACATCCTCATAAAACGCCTGCGCCTCCGCAAGCGATCCACCGTTCGTAAACACAGCGTCCGCACTCTTAGCCGCCAAATCCTTACCCGGCTCCGACGCCCCAGCCTGAAAAACCACCGGCTGCCCCTGCTTCGAACGACCAATATTCAGCGGTCCCTCCACCGAGAAAAAGCGCCCCTTATAATTCAACCGATGCAACTTTTCTTTATCGAAAAATTGCCCCGTCTCGCGATCCCGCACAAACGCGTCATCCTCCCACGAATCCCAAAGCCCTTTCACGACCTCCAAGTGCTCCACCGCAATCTCATAACGCAGCGCATGTTCCGGATGCGTTTTTTTACTATAATTATTCGCCGAACCCTCAAGTGGCGTGGTCACCGCATTCCATCCAGCCCGACCATGACTAATCAAATCCAGCGACCCGAACTGGCGCGCCACCGTATATGGCTCACTATAAGACGTCGAAAGCGTTCCAACTAAACCAATCCGCGACGTCACCGCAGCCAATCCCGAGAGCACCGTCAAAGGCTCGAACCGATTCAAAAAATGCGGCATCGACTTCTCATTAATAAACAACCCATCCGCCACAAAAGCAAGCGTAAAACCAGCCGCCTCCGCCTTCAAAGCCTGCTCCTTATAAAACTCAAAATTCACACTCGCATCCGCCGGCACACTCTCATGCTTCCACGCGTTCATATGCCCACCAGGACCATGCAACATTACGCCAAATTTAATTTTTCCCATTTCTTCATTTCCCCTTCCTCATCTCACGTCCGCCGTCAAAATTGCCTCACTAATCAGCTGCACCGACCTGAACCGCGCGTCCTGTCTTGTCACCGGCGTATGAATCACAAACTCATCCACATGAAACGTCGCCCGCAATCGTTCCAATTCCGCCTTCACCTGTTGCGAAGTCCCTGCGATAATATTCGCCGTGCGTTCCTCCACTTCAAAATCCGTCACACCAGCCTGTCTCGCAAATTCCTCCGCCTGCGCCACCGTCTGCAAAGTCACCGAGACTCCCGTCGCAAGCGTTACCCGCACCACTTTTTGCTCACCGGCAAGCGCTCGTGCCGCTTCCTCCGTATCCGCCGCCAAAACAGGAACCGCAATAATCAATTCACCGTCCGGATTCGCCGCCCGATAAGCCGTCACAGCCTCTTTCAACACCAGCTCATCACTGTTAATAAATTTCGCAAAACAGTAATTCACTCCTTGCCTACCAGCCAGTTCTGCACTCGCCACACTCGCGCCTAACAAGAAAATATCCGGCTTCGTCGGCGGCTCTGGGGCAACACCAACACCCGCTAGTTCGTGATCCTCAGGCACCGTGCCATCCACAAACTGCTTCAAAAGCGCCAACTGCTCCGCAAAATCCAATTTTCCCGTCCTGCCAAACTGCAGAGCCTTCGTCGAGAGCGGCAAACCACCAGGTGCCTTCCCAACACCCAAATCCACTCGGTTTGGCGCTAACGTGGCTAACAGCTGAAAGTTTTCCGCCACCTTATACGCGCTATAATGCTGCAACATCACGCCCCCCGAACCAACACGAATCCGCTCGGTGCGCGCCAACAAATGGGACACCAAGACCTCCGGCGAAACACCCGCGAGCAACTTCGTATCATGATGCTCTGACACCCAAAACCTGTGATAACCCCATTCCTCCGCCTTCTCTGCAAGCGCAATCGTCTGCTGCAACGCCTGATACGCACTTTGACCATCCGCAATCGGGCTCTGATCTAATAAACTGAGTCTAAATCCCATTTTTCTACCTCCTTCAAAGCCGTTTCCAGCGCTGGCAAACCGAGCTCCGTCACGCCCCGATATGTATGCCCCCGCCCAATCTCAACGACTGGAACATAACGCACCCCGTATTTCGCCTGCAAAATGTCCCGCTGTTCATCATGGTCCGTCACATCGACCACCTGAAATTCGTGCCCCGCCTTCGTCAAGTAGTCCTTGATCTCCGCACAATACGCACAACCCTGTTTCGCCCAAACCACAATTCCTAACTTTTCCGCCATCTCACTAGTCCCCTTTTCAAATAATTTGTCTCACTTCACGCCTACCAACCGCGACGACCAATTCCGTCAACTGGCCACGCAATCGCTCTTCCAACTCCGCATCCCGAATCGGCACAACCGCCGCCTTATCCACCTGCGCATCCACCACATAAACCCCTTGCAAAACCTCCCCCTTCAACACACCGAGTAGCGGCTTAAGTGCAAAATCAATCGCCAACACATGTCCACCACTCCCACCAGACATAATCGGCAGAACAACCTTATTTTTCAAAATATTCTCCGGCAACAGATCCAAAACCGCCTTCAACACCCCCGTATACGATGCCTTATACACTGGCGAACCCACGATAACACCATCCGCCGCCTCAATATCCGCAACCAACTCGCCAACCCTCACATCTTGAAAATTCGCATGCACCAACGTCTCCGCATCAAATTCCCGTACCGAATGAAAACTAACCTCCACACCATCTCCCTGCAGCACCTCACCAGCATACCGCAAAATCTTATCCGTCCCCGATTGCGCCGAAGGACTACCCGACAATATCACAATTCGACTCATCCCATCCCCACTTTCTTTCAAATCATATATATCCGATCAATTTACTATGAATTAAAACAAAAAAGAACCTCCCTTCCGAAATTGGAAAAGAGATTCCTCTTCTCCCCATTTGCCAGGCCAAATACGCTCGCCTGCTGGAATTAGCACCGTTCTATCACTAGCGGTTGCTGTGGGATCAAAGGACCAGGTTCCTCCCCCAACTCTTAATAAGGAATGTATAATTTTTATGATTGGATGTATCTTACCATCTTCAAAATCAGATGTCAACAAATAATTTGCCTTTTTAGATTAGTTAATTTTTTCACAAAAACGACGAAGTGTGGTCCATCCTAGCATTTCAAGTAGCAAATTTTTTCTATTTCTATCAAATGTAACACCATCCATTTAAAGCTTCGGGCACAGCCTTTTTTTATCCCATTTATACACACAAAATGTTAATACGGCAAACACAACAAATATGACTACATAACCTACTATTAAATTCGTGCTTTCCCCAGATGCTACATCCATCGTCGCAGCAGATGTATTATATATTTTCGATACAGTAAGGAGCATCAAATTTTTCAAATCAAAGCCACCTAAATTAGGAACGAGTAGCATGTACAAAAATAGCGTAACAATACTAACCAGCGTGGACCGGACAGCTGTTGTCAATAAAAAGAAGAACCATCCAAATAAAATCAAGCCAACAGATTGATACACCACTTGCAATGGTAATTTTGCCAAATAATGCACGCTTACGTTAGGCTGAACTTGCATCACGCTATTGAATACAAACTGAATGCCTACCGAAATAAGCACAGTAGCCGAAACTGTAGCAATCGCAACAAGCACTATCGATAGCAGCTTACTAAAGAAGAGCGAAGTGTAACCTTTTAATAATAGCTGGTTCTTGATGGTTCCATGCTTAAAATCAAAAAATGCAACGTGACAACTATATATACCAAAAATGATAGGTAAAAACACAATAGCAACAGACGTAAAAATTTGATTTGGATTTTATTGCCAATTTCCAGTAAAATACCCTCTCTAAATTATAAAGCGCTTCATAAAGGGAACACGTCGAAATAGATAATAATACAAAGCATAGCCAATAATTCCGCCACAAACATTCAATATGACATCATTGATATCCGTTGCCCGCCAAACATTGAGCATCGTCAATTGCCAAATATACTGCAAAATTTCAATGACTATCGACGTCGCTACAACCACCATAATGACACGACCAAACTGCCGCATCCCTCGAAAGTTCACTGGCAATAAAATCGCAAAAGGTATCATCATCACAAGATTCCCACCCAGATTCCTAATAATTATTGAAAAATCTGCATCTAATAAACCGAAAAACTGCATCGGATTTAGGTTAACCACAATCTCCCGATACCGTTGCTCATACTCCCCGATAATGATATTTATCGGAAACAAAGTCACAACAATCAACACGCCTAAATACAAAACAAGAAATAAGCGGCTTACTTCTCTGTGCCAATCCATTTTTTTGTTTTTGAGAATAAGTACGACTCGTGTTATCACATAAACACACATGATTAAAAACATTGGTATTAAGCCATCTATTGTATATTCTTCGTATCCCATCAGTTCAATACATAGCCTGATGAAGACATTTTCCCACCACTTATATTCACAACTAAATAATAGCGATTATCGTTTTTATCCGCGTTTTTTGGGAATTTAAATGTCCCTTTTTTAGTCACCTTAATTTCACCATATGATTTATCAATACCGATCGTTATCATCCGTTTTAGCTTGAAATATGGAGTTCCCTTTCCACCTAAGCTGTTGACTCTTATATAGGCTTTCCCTTGATCTAATGTTTTCCAAGACTTAGAAGCTTTCCCATCAATATAACTACTTCCACTAACGCTGTAAGAACTTGATGCTGCATAAACATTCATCGACCAACCAAATGCACTTAAAAGTAACACAATCACAAAAATTCCAATACCATTCTTTCTCCAAGTTGTTTTCATAAACCCCTACTCCTTTTTAGTTTCATTTATAACATCCAAATTGTATCACATACGAATACATCGAGTCAAATTGTGTCGATTAACTGCAAAAAGCCCCTCAAAAAGGAGCAATACCATCTCAAATCTCTTCCACAATCGATGTCCCTGAATCTCTCTCAAGCCCATTCCATTGCCATTTCTCGTGCATACGAAGTTTCCCATCTGGTAAAAATTCTGGTGTCGAGTGGCAGGTCCCGCTTCGAATTCGTTTGTTAACGCTCACATGATTATAGCGAAAATCCAACGATCCGTCTTTATGCACAACGCCAATCAGCGTTCCACGTTCAATCTCGCCACCCTCGTATGTCCCCGAAATAACATCGCCATCTTGAAAATAATGAAAAACCGTCTTTTCAGACACCTCGCCATTTCCCGAGTTTTCGACCACTGTGAATTTTTTACCCTGATAATTAACGATCAGAATCCCTCCTAGTTTTCGAACTAATCACACAACTATTATAGCACAAAATAACAAAAAAGCTCTAGTCATCTGATGCGCGACTAGAGCCAAATTTTCCGTTATTCGCCTAAATTCTTAACCCACTCATCCATTGCGCGGCGTGGCTTCGCATCAGGAATTTCATTGACGCGTGTAATCTGCAAACAGCCCACAATCTGCTGCCCATCCAGACCAAGCTCCGTGACAACATCCGGATCAAAAATAAAATTATTCGTCCGCCAAAGCACACCGAGTCCAGCTTCCCAAGCCAAGAGCTGAATGTTTTGGATCAGCGCACTCGTCGCAGCAATCGCCTCAAAATCCTTCTTGCCACTACCAATAATATCTGTGGTCACGATTAGCGTATAAGGCGGCGCCACAATCTTGCGCTCATTCCCAGCCCGAATCTGCTCGCGTCGCTCATGCGTCAACGGTTCGCCCTGCATGCGCTCCATCGAATTCACAATCGCCTCCACAAAACGGCGCTTCTCCGCTTCCGTCGATAAAACCGCTACATGCCAAGGCTCTATTTTACTGTGAAATGGTGCAAAAGCTGATTTCTCTAAAATGTCATTAATCACCGCACGCTCGATTGGCGTCTCGTCCACCTGTTTGATGCTACGACGTTCCATTATAACTTCTGATATATTTTTACTCATCGATAGTCCTCCTAGTGATAATCATTCTCACTAAGTATAGCATTGAAACAAGCCATTGACCATTATCTAACTTTCAGGGATTTCCAACGTGAGGTCATTTTTCGCCTTATTCTTCACTATATCATCAATATATTTTGTCAAAAACTCGCCGTCCGCCGCTTGCCACAAAGCATAGCCCGGCGTTTTTTCAATACCCTGCAAATAACTTTTATCACCCGTAAAATACGCAAAATTAGCCTGTTCCATCGTTTTTGCCATCTTGTCAGCATCATCCACATCATACTTCCCTTTTAGAAGCAGTTCGCCCAGAGCCTTTGTATAACCAAACTTACCAAAATAATCTTTCGAATACTGCTGAAAATCGAGAAGATTCGGATCCTTCGAGTTTATTTTTTTGGCATATTTTTCGACATCGACACGTTGCGTTTTATACGATAAACCTTGATTTGGTGCGTAGTTGATGACGCCATATTGCTGCGGATACATCGCCATCGAGCTCGTCGCGACATCATAAATCGTTTTGCCATGGCGCGTATCCGAACGAATATCCTGAATATGCACATGCCCACTCAAGTTGAGCGGAATATCATTCTTCGCAAAAAGCGAGACCGCCGCCTTATTTTGCACAATCGTGAAACCCTTATTTAAAAGTTCACTATGATCCAGCAAATTGTGATGCGTTACCGTAATCAATTTCGCGTCATGCTTCTTCGCCAAATCGATGCATTTCTGAATCCACTCAAACGTCTGCGTGCTAATATAACCATTCGTCTCCGGCGCCCCGAAACGCTTATTATTCTCGTATTCCGACGTATCCACCATCAAAAGCCAGACATCGCTAGACGGCGCCACGAGATAACTAAGCGTTGTGTCATCGCGCATCACCGCCTCATTATAACCCGAATTATGATAGATCGAAGCAAACTCTTTCGGCGTAATACTTTCGGCTTTCACCTGCTGATCCCCTTCAAATTTACGAGCATAAGGGTTTAAAATATCATGATTCCCGGGGATAACAAAAGTTTGGACACCTGATTTCTCGATTTCATCCAGTTTCTCCGCCATTTCCTCGTGGCTTACCTTCTCACCATTGTTAGTAATATCACCGCTAAGGACGAGGACATCCGGTTTTTGCGCCTTCACATCATCTACAAAAGCATCGGTAATCTCCGTAATGTAATTCTGCTGCTTGCCGTCACCCGTTGCGAGGTAGGTTTTAAACGCCTGTTTCCCGTCGGTGAGGGTATTAGAGAGATAGTGGATGTCAGTGGCTTGGTAGATGGTGAGAGGTTGGTTTGTTTGGATTTTTGGAGATATATTTGGTTCAGAAGATGGTTCGGTTGGCTGAGTACACCCTGTTAGCGCAAGGGCCAGTAACGCGATACAAGCAAGTGCAGCTTTTTTCATTTTGCGGAGCTCCTTTGTTTATATATTCACATGGTTTAGTATAACATGAATCTTAGTGATAACAAATAAGGAATTTCAACTCATACATTCATATATCTTTATGGTATAATATCCTCATAAGTGACTAAAATAAGGAAAGGATGAGTAAGAAGTGGCAAAGAAAATACAACTTCCTAGTGGCAGATTATCTGAACATGCGACTGCAATTGGAAAAAACACGGATGCTTTGGCGTTGAAATTGAGGCCAAATGTATCCTACTCTACAGGAACAGCACAAGAATTAGTCTATGATTGCATGGAAATAACCCAATTTTTGCAAGCGTTTCCTAGGGCCTTTTCAAAAGATGTTCAAAACCTGCGCAATGTAGAAAAAGCTTTTGTTGCATCCGAAAAAGACATTGCTAAGTTACTACAAACCGGCGTAGATTTTTCTTGGAAGAAGTAATTAGAAGGAGGCATTCAGGAAGATGGAAAAAGAGAAAGCTTTACTTGAGGAAAAGTTAGAACGAGCACTGCAAAAACGTCGCAATTTAGAAGATATACAGATTGGGTTAATTGAGCTCAATCGCGAGAAAGCACAAATCCTGATGAATTTCAGCGATGCTTGGCAAGGAAACCAAGCCTATACAACGATTGGGCAACTACAAGATGAGATGGAAGCAGAGTGGCGGGAAACGCGTAAAAATGCGAACACATTAGAGAAGCAACTTGTAGAAGAGCAGCGACAAATTCGTAACCAGCTAGAATTACTAGAGGAGAACAAAGCCAATGGCGCGTATTGATATTGCAGAAATACATAATTTTGTGACCGTATTCATTGCAGAATCCAAGCGTGTACAAATGGAATTAAACCATAAAAAGACTGCGATTGGGCATTTTTTATCTGATTCAGATATTCAAGGAAACATAGGTGACCAGGCAAAAGCTTATTACCAAGATGTTTATTATCCACTTCTAGATGCAACGAAAACAAGTTTAAGTGATGCCGAAGAACGTTTGAAAAAGTATCTATCCGATTTCCACGCTCAAGTAGATCCATCTGCAAATGCAAAACTCGATTTAGCTCGCATGTATGAATTACAAGCAGATATGAGAAAATATGAAAACAAGATAGAAAATTTAAAAGCAAGCGTCAATTCCACAGCAAATAGTATGGCTTCCATTGGGGAAAATATTGGTTTACAATTAGGAATGGAGTCAGCCCTCGGAAATTTCCGACGAGAAGAACAAATATTAGAGAAATACGAACAATTTGAAGCAACACATCGAAATGTCCTTCGTGACGTTTTAGAAAAACTCCATCAAGTAAAACAAAGCTTGGCACAAATAGAAAGTGGTATTGCTTTTGACGCTTCTTCCCATACGTTCCATTCTAAAAAAATAAACCTGGGCACCCTAGAACCTAAAAAAGCAAAGAAATCTTTTAACTTTGGTGAATACGACAAGACACTACAAGGAAGCTATTGGGTACTGACGAAGAACGGAAAAACAGATGCAGATTGCGCAGAAGCGACGATTGCATATAACGAAAGTTTGAACGATGGCTCTGTCAAACCTGTAAAAAATGAACAAGAAGATGTAGAAGCTAAGATAATGAAAGCAGCGATGAATGGAATCTACTATTATACAGATGAACCTATTAGCAAAGTACAAAGTTTTTCAATTATAACTGGATTTATTGCAGGGGCAATTGTAATGAAGAACACAGGAATTAAAGTCCCAAAAACTGACTTCAGTGAGATACAAAGTAATTTACTCATCAAAAACGGGTCGTATAATTCATCAAAAAATGTCCCTTATCAAACTGTAAAACATGCGAATATCGGAGATTTCAATACTAATAATCGGATAATAAATGGTGGGCATGGACAAGATAATATATCTTATCTAAAGAAAAATAATATCGAATTCAATGTCTTAAAAGAATATCCTAATGGTGTACGCATTGGAAATATTCCAAGCCATAAAAACAAATTTAAAAGAACTGGTGAAGGGCAGGCTTGGTTTCCAGATAATTGGTCTGAAAAACAGATTTTCGAAGCAGGCGATTATATAGCTAAATTACCAAGTAACCCTAACCTTCCCGATGGTATATGGACATTTTCAGAATATAAAGGAGTTCGTGTTGGAATTATTAAAACTGATGGCAAGGTCGGCACAATAATTCCCGACAACTCTAGACAACCATAAAATCAAAAAGGACTGATTGAATTGATAGACAACCAGCTAGTTACCGATATAGTAACCCGAAGAAAAAGCCTTCACCCCGATGATCCTAGCGTTCAAGAAGAATGGGAGAGACTTACGAACATATTTTCGCAGAACGAAAATGAGACTTTAGAATACTTTCAACATTGTAGCCCTGAGATATTAGCGTGGTTAAGTGAGGTATTTGAAGATATCTCAGCAGCTTTGCAGAGTGAACAGTTTATTACGTGTATTGAAGGCTTAGCGTTGAAATACCCTGATTTAGATTTAGAGTTGGATATTTCTTATGCGAAGCAATCGATGAACTGTAAATAATTCTACTCCTCTCAAACGAACATTTTTCAGGTATTCGAACATTATATGGTAGTGTAATAATATAGCATAAGAAGGCTGAGATATAATGACCCCTCGTAGTGTCTCAGCCCTCTTGTTATTATACCCTTGATGCAGATTCATATTTGTTTATTAACTCTTCCCAACATGCTACTTGCTTAGCCCATTGTGTTACATTTCTTCCACTATCAATTATTGAAGTTAAATATTTGGAAACCTGATCAGCCATTTCTCCAATATTTTCATCAAATTCGTTTCCTATAGTTTGTTTATTCCAAACTTCTAATAAATCTATATTCTTCTTATATCTTAAACTAAACCATGAAGTAGTATAGTATATTATATTTGCTCTATAGCCAAGGAATTTTTTCCTCTTTATTATATCTTCGATATGTCTATAAATAATTGTCTTTGCAATACTTTCTTTATAGAAAAGATCCTCAACTTCAATTTCATGATTCAATTCCATATATTTTTTAAACGCTGCCTCGCCACCTTTAGATACTACATAAGGGTGCCCTTCCCACACTAGGTAATGTTTAGCCATATCTATTTTTTGAATCAGATTTTCTTTAGGGTACCTCTTTTTAAAATCTTTTTGCTCCTTTCCTTTTTTTCTTCGCCCAACATCAACCAAATATTGCCCTCTAGCCCTTTCAAAATACCACATATGCTCTGGTTTTCTTTCGTCTTGAGATGGTATAAAGGTTTTTCTTGATAAAATTTCTAGTTCAACAAGTACTCTTCCATTAGCTTCTAAATCAGATGCGTTTATTTTATTCTGTGTATTAGCATACCTTGAGATATTAGCAATCATTTCATCCTCTAAATCTCGGCGATCATTTTCTCGTGAATTAGAAAAATCTAAAATAGTCAGTTTCACCTGCAAATATACTCCTGAAATATCTATATCTTTTCTATACGCTTCATAAATTGACGCAGTTGTTTGCCCACCGTTGACAATCTGCAATCCTTTTAAGCTCTCAATACTATATAAATTACTTTTGTCATCTTTCACACTCATTTTTGCTGACTTAGCAATACAAGATATCCCATTATTATAGGCAACAAATTTTTGTTTATCTACTTCATTTTCTAATGTCCTCTTTATTCCTTTATTAGTAGTAGCCCTAGCCTGTAAAAAAGAACGCACATTCCTTTCTACAAGTTTGGGACCATGGGCATGATATGCCTTTGCTAATCCCTCAGCAGAGACATATCCCATAAAGCACTCATGGCAGGTTCCCGAGCTAGATGGCACTTTCAAGAGATTAAGGTTATCTCCAAATTCATTTTCACAGATTATTTCTACATCCTCTGCTTTAACTTCTGCTAACACAAGTTGATAGACCCTTTCTATATCTATAACTGTAACACTTGTTATCTCAGATTGAGACATTGATATATCTATAGGCTTATTTGTCTCATAATATCTGTTAGTCAGCACAAAAATATTAACTGTAGCAAAATATTTTTGCTCATATATAAGCTTCGCTAATTCATAAACTGGATCCGATGGACTTATCAACTTATAAAGTTCTTCTTTCAAGGCTTGACTGATAAACCTTTTTACCTTCGTTGCATATTCCTTCATCTCTGTCTTAGAAGTTTTTTTCCAACCTGAAATAGCTTGATCCTGATCAAAATAAACTATATAAAGATTCAAAATGTTTTCTTCTTCTTCATATAAATACGCATTAATTTTAATATTCTTTTTTGCCTTACTCCAGTATGAAGATATAATATCTTTCTCTGAATCTATGTATGACATCATCTCATATAGAAAAGGTTCTTCCCACCCCTCTATAACATCGTTTTCTCTTTTAATACTATCTTTCAAATCTGCATAAAACTGTTTTAATTCATGTAAGTCACTCATGTCATAATACCTCCCCTAATAAATCGAATACATCCTCGCTATCGCATTTGTGTGCTGTACAAAAATTTAAATCAATGGTGTATTTAACACTTGTTATCCCCTTTTCAAGTTTTGTTATTTTTGGAAAATCATCATCTATCGCATACCCCTCACCTGAATTGATAAAATAATATGGATGTGTGTATACCCCACTTTCATATTTAGCATCTAATAATTTATTTTCAAACAAAGTGAGGGTCTCTGGGTATTGATCTAATTTCAATTTCAACTTATTAACCAACCCATCTAGTGTCTCACCATCATCCGAATCCAATATAGATAAATTAAAAACCATTAGAAATAGGCTTTTAAGGCCTTTTGTCATCCTCAATTGAGATTCATTTGAAATTGAAATCATGTTACTTGTTGCAACTGTGGTTTTTACCTCTATGCCAATATTTTTTTGTAAAAAATCAAAACGATAACCATTGGGTCCCCACCAATTATGAATTAGTATTGGCGGGGAATCCCTAAATTTATCCATCCACATTATAATAAAATAGAGTTCTCCAAATAATCCTTGCTGTTGCTGTGATGAAAGTTTTTTATCATTTCTTTTTCCAAAGAAATATTGCCATCGCTCTAAAACGGAATACATAGCTTGTGAAAATGATAACTCCGTAAATAGAACATTGTCTACTAAATTTTGAACAAATGATATAAAAATTTCTTTATCTTGCTCTTTTTCTTGCGAGAACATCAAAGTATATCCATCTTCAATAGGCCCAAGTTGTTTAACATAATTCTTACTTATTCTTAACCCTCGTAGCTTAGGTAAGACATCAATTTTTACATCTCTAGTTTCTTCATCTCTAAGCTCTAAAAGTAGATATAGATGATTCGTTTCTGGCTCAATTCCAATGAAAATATATCTTTCAGGTATGTTTAACATGTTTAGTTTTAAACTATTACTATCCCCTGTGTGCATACTTATTAACTCAGCATATTTTTCTTCCATATCTATTTTCATAATCTCACCCCAACGTTGGTCTTTATACTCTTATTATATAAATACAGTTTCTCATCCATGTTTTTCTCGGAGAAAGGGAAAGATATCGCAATTCCAATCGGAACTAGTTTGCTTGTGAATTTCACATCAACTTTTTCAAACGTAGATACATTAGGATTAAGTGGATATATTAATAATAGCCCTTCTGTTCCGGATCTCTTCCTCCTATTAGTTATTCTAGCTGTATCATTCAGGTCAATATTCTTTAATGCCATATCTAAAAATTCTTCATTATTTCCGGACACCAAAGCTTTTATATCTGGATGCCCCCCTCTGTAATTATCGAATTCATTTTTTCTACGATAAATAGCATTTTTAATATATACGTTAGGTAGTTCTACCTTATATCCCCCTTCATATCCTTCGACGACTGCAACGCTCCAATTCCTGAGTTCATTCATAGAATTAGCATATTCGATGTATTTTTTCATCAACTTAGAATCAGCTCTATAACTATTTATTGTTTCATATTGTTCTAAAAACTTTTTAATCCTGCTAACACTTACTTCTGAAAATAAATGATAGCTCAATTTTTTACCAACTCCCGAAATAACCCTCTTCTTCTCTAAAGATCCTAGTAATAATTTAGTGGCATTCATGTTGTTTTCGTAAAATTTCTTTCCATCTCCAAAATTACGAGTTTGAACTAATCTTCCTTCATAATTAACTATAGCTAACTTGGCATTTTGCATTTTTAATTTACTAGTTAAAATCATTGTGGGATGAGTCTTCATTCTTATCGCAAATTCAGAAGGCTTCTTCCCACTCTTCCTCATCTTCTCCAACTCTTCACGTATTTCAATCATTGCATTTGCAATATCTGAAAATTGTTCAGCTAACTCTTTGGTTGTATAAACTCTGCATATGTCAATATAATTTTCTCTATACCCAAACCACCTAGCCATCTGCATCAAAGTGTCCATTATTTTCGTTGGTCTAGCATAATAAGAAATTGTCAGACCTTCCAATGTTAAGCCTCTTGATATCTTATTACCTCCAATAACAATAACATGTTTACCTACCTTGCTATAATTTGAATAATCTAGTACATCCTTACTTTCCCCATTAAACATCATTAATTCTACTTTACCTATATTCTTTTTTATAAGCTCCAGTGTTTTTGACCACGAGCATATACCTACGCGTTTATTTTTCCACTTGTTAGAATGAAACATAATTTCATCATATTCTTTCTTTAGTAGCTCTAACATTGTTGTATCAGTATTTAATATCTTTGTTTTTAATACTTTAAAATATCGGTTTACCACTTTTAAGAGTATTTTGTGACCTTTAGTTAGTTGCGAAACGTGGATCAGCATACTATTATGATTACTCCTTTGTTCACTCAGCTCTCTGATGGCAGCTACTATCAAAAAATGCCGGATCGCTTCGGATAAACCAGATGGAATTACCGCCTCATCATCCGAAATCTTCGCTAGTTCAGTACTTTCACTATAATCAATAAAACGTAATGGATTTCTTTCTTTTGCTAAATCGTTAAAATACTCTTCCGGTCCATAGTACCCTCTTGGTTTGGGTAGGCTAATAACGAAATCTTTTGGAAATAAATCTCTTCCAACCTCCGAATGATCCTCTTCGGTATTAATCAAAAAGTTAGCGAATGGTGTAGCGGTATATCCTATATAACTTTTTCTATCAAACAATCGTAACAATTGTCGAATTAGTTTATTTACAGTTTTCGGCCCCTCCCCCTTAGTAGCCACAGCAGTATTAACTGATGCTTGATCAGCCTCGTCATCGATAATTAATACGTTCCTATTAAAATTGCTTATATCACTATTACCTATATATTTAATCAAATCTCTTAAAACCGATGGATTTTTCTTTACAACACATATAGTTTTTTTATTTAGATCCAGTTCTCTTCCCATATGCCTATATCTAAAATCATCAACATCGCTTGTGAGAGCACAAACATAATTAATGTCGTCCATTTCTAACCCCTGGTTTCCATTCAACACCTCATAATTTATCCTTTCTTGAGTTTGCTTTCTTAGCGCGTCACTCATTCCTGCTAAAACGATTATTAAATCATAGCCTCTATCAAAAGCCTTATTAATGACACCAATAAAATTAGCCGTTTTACCTGATTGAACGTAGCCTAACACCAATCCTTTTCTATCAAAAATTTCACCAGTTGCCGGGGGAATGATGAGGTTTAGTATTTCATCAGTAATTTTGTCTATCTCACCAATAGTCTTAGCATCTCTATTTTTTTCTTTTAACTTAATCATATATCGTTTCCAGAAAAAGCTCGATTCTGAATATTTGTAGTCATGTTGATTTTCCTTATTTCCTGTTGATAAGACACTATCAGACATTTCTATCTTTATCTCGCTCCATATTTTTGTCACCCAGCTTCGAAATTCATTCTCACTAATTTCAATTCCTTCAGCTAAAAACTCATGCTTAACCGCAGAAATGCTCTCCCTCATTGCAACCTCAGAAGATACTTCTAAGTTTTTCATTTTATTCATATATATAAGATAGCAAGTGTCATAAAATTTTCGCTCGTATGTATGCATATCACATACCCCCCTCAGCTAAAATCGCAAAAATTGTACTTTTATTAAAATGCCTTGTACCTGGTAATTCAAAAAAAACATCTACAAAATCATCTATACTACTAATACGTTTACTGTCCATAAACGCTCTGGCTATATTACATAAGACCCTCACATCATCCTTTGAATAATTCATCAAAGTCACTTCATCTTTTTTCTCAGATATAATTACATTACTTGGTGAAGTTATTGCAATTAGTTGCAAGTAAAGATTCAAATCATTTTTTGCTTTCTCAGTCATGCTCGTTTCAATTTCTTTCCTAAGTGGATGTAGTCCTCGAATACCGTAATAAGCTTCTTTATTTATTTTTTTTTCATCCCACGGAGTATCAAATATTCTATTTTCTTGGTCTGCCTCTAACGCTATTGATTTGAAATAAACTGATGCTTTTGATTCTCTTGTAGCCTTTTTAAGTACTGATCTTATCATTTTTTTTAATTCATTTGGAAATTTTATTTTTGTTTTTTTAATATCTAACTGAAAAATATCATCTAGGTTATTGTCAATGTCAATTCTTACCCTTGCTAGTTGGTAAGCCATGTCTTTTTTTAAAATCCCCATCCAATCCCCATATCGAATAAGTCTCTTTGCTCTGTACAAATATATTCCTTGATAATCATACGGTTTCATTTTGCTCACTCTACCAGCCTGCTTACCTTCTATAGCTTTGGAGTATTCTGGATTTGGAATTATATATGGTGATATAGTGATCTTACTTTTCTCAAAATCTATCTCAACACTCTCTAACTCTTTAGTAGAATTACTGTCTACAAAAAATGGATCCCACGCTTCAAGTCTCTGATCATTAATAAAAATTTCTACTCCATCCTCTTCTAAAACCCTATGATAAACTAAACTAACCTTATCTCTCATTTTGTCTATAGCTAAATTAAATCTATTATCATTAGTTTCTTCTTTTTTTGCCTCTTCAAAAAACTTATCTACTCTATCTATAGTCACTATGGTTCCATGGCTTCCATTTAAATTAGTGCTTAAAGATGGGAGCTCCTCTGGTATAGAAGTAAACAATTCCCACACATCATTTTTGTATACATGATCTAAATCCCAAGATCGCTGACTATCATGTCCACCACTTCTTGACACAATGCTTAGACGCCTTCCTAAGAAAAAAGAGGCTGTTTTCAACCCCATTCCAAACCTGCCTAACTCTCCCTCTCCTCTATTATCAGAAGGATCTTTCGAACCTATAGTCATAGCTTTTTGAAGCTCTTTTTCACACATTCCAACACCATTATCTTTGATTATGATTTGGACGCCTGCAATCACTTCTCTAAGAAAAAAAATCTCTATCTTATTGGCTTTCGCATCGATTGAATTATCAATCAAATCAGTTATAGCAGTAGCGGCATCATATCCAATTGCTCTTAAAGACTGGATCATATTTTTAGCTGCAGGAATACTTATTTCAACATCTCTATTCATTATAGCTTCCTCCCTATTCAGAACACTCGTAGTTATTGCCTGCCTATGATTTTTTTTACACAACTACCTATTTCCTTAGCAACCATAGGAGGTACAGCGTTTCCTACTTGCTGATACTGTGAATCCTTACTCCCATAAAACACAAAGCTATCTGGAAATGATTGTAAACGAGCAGCTTCTCGTATACTAAGCGCTCTATCTAATATCGGGTGAATCCACATTGACTTTCGGACATTCACTACTGTTCCTGAAGGACTATCATATTTCAGTCTCAAATATATAGTGTTTTGCGTTCGCTTAGAATCATAGTATGTAGTTTTCATACTCTCATCTAGGTCATGAAAATTTTGCCCTTCTTTTAGCTTTCGAAACCGCTCTATAGCAATTGGTGTTGATTTAGTGTTTATATGGTTATATATTCTTTCATTGTCCCTCAGTTTTTCCGCATACTCAGATATCCCTTTTATTTCCGTTCGTATTGGAGCACTTGAATTCATATCATATGAAGTTGTTATCTCTTCTAAATCTAAAATAGCATCTCTAACCGTGTTAACTATTTTCTTATTGCGAAAGAAGTGGTCTAAAGTAAACTCTGATTTCATAACATCAGACCTAACACCTATAATAATATGTCTCTTTCTAGTTTGTGGTACACCAAAATCCAGTGAATTGAAAATCCTTCCATCTTGAACGTAGTCGTTTTTCAATATTTTATTTATATAATCAATTACTGAGTAAGATTGAACCTCCGCTATTATTTCATCTGATTCGTTAGTACTGAACTTTTTAATAATTTTATTATCTTCAATCTCCTTTAGCACACGTAAAGATTGCTGGTATCTAACCAAATATGTAATTCTATCTAACATGCCCTTGCTGTAGAAAAATTTTTTCTCCTTTATCATAATAAATAGGTTAGCCATGCTCTGGCCAATCTCTTCATTTAACTCACTGCTTTCACCTATGCATTTAGTGATTAAATTTGTTAATTTTAACCTATTTTTTTCAAAAAAACTTCTCTGTTTTAATATGTCTCTTTTCTTTATAAAAGTATTCAGTAAAATAAACACATTATTTGGAAGAAGTTCTTGTTCTATTTTATTCATTGACCCTTCCTCTAGTAGTAGTTGAAGATCATACTCTCCCATCGATTTCTTACCTATTAATATTTCAGACTTAGCCATATTCAAACCTAAATTGCTTACTTCCTCATGATCTTTATATGAGTCATAAAATCTATGAGTTTCTGATGTAAGCATTTTCACATTTTCCATAACGAAAGCTTTTGGTGATAATTCTCTTACTGCTTTAAAATAATCTTTAACTAATGAATTATTCAGGCTAATAATATGATTTTTTTGCCTATTCGCATTTGAAAATCCCTGACAAGGTGGGCCTCCAATAATAACATCTATTTCACCAAATTTTTCTTTCATATCAAAAAAATCAACATCTCTTACGTCTTCATACAAGATGGTATCCTTATCATGATTATTTTTGTAAGTCAACCTTGCATCCTTATTATTTTCCACTGCTGCAACAATTTCGTAGCCTCCTGATTGCAGGAAACCCAAACTTAGCCCTCCAGCACCAGCAAATAAATCTATTACTTTCAGCAAAACACTTCTCCCTTTCTCTTTTCAAGTATATCTCGTAGAGGTCCGAACCATAGACTATTTTAGAATTTTATCTACTGCTACTTCATCTTTTAGAAAACTAGTCTAATATATATCATTCTTTTAAAATCTATACATTTAGTCACACAACATGGCAGTCTATCAGTTATAACGTAGCCATCCATATCAAATTCCGATAAATGTTAATATATTCTTCCATGGTTATCATGTTTATTATACAGGAATATACTAGTATCTGTAAACAACATGTAAGTTATTTGTTTTCTGCTCTATTACCTCTTCTTATCCCATAATCTCGTGTATTCACCTATGCCTCAGACACGCTTTAAAGCCTTTTTAGCTAGTTTCAACTCCATACTAAAATAATCTCAGACACAAAAATAAACGCAACTTTCTTTTTGCATCAATTTTTTCAGTACTCTACTTTTGGAAATTCATCTTATTTGTTCAAGTAAAATGGTAGGATCCTTATCTCTATCTCTTTTTCTTGCAAGAGAACTTCCATTTATTACGAAAAAATTAACCAACGTACTCCTTTAAAAACGGTATCAATTCTTTCCAGTGTTTCATTATTCGAAACTCGCTCATCGTTTTCTTGAATTAAAAATTAACGTAACCATGATTAGCAACCCACCCTGTTCCTTCAACACCATAGCAGGATCCGGGGTTACTATGCTATGATAAGGAATGAAAAAGGAGGAATCCCCATGCAAAAAGATATCCATGTCGTCGGTGCCATCATTCAAAAAAACAATAAAACCCTCTGTGTCCAACGTGCTGATTCTGCGGTAAACGGCGCTGATTGGGAGTTTCCAGGCGGCAAAATCGAACCAGGTGAAACCCCAGAACAAGCACTCATTCGCGAAGTCCAAGAGGAAATCGGCTGTGTCATCACGGTAAATCAAGCGTTTGACCACACCATTTACGCCTACGAATTCGCCAATGTCCACCTCACCTGTTTCCTTTGCGAACTCGTCACCGGCGAACCAACTTTGCACGTCCACCAGGCGATGAAATGGCTCGATGCTAGCGAAATGCCTAACTTGAAATGGTCACCAGCTAATCTCCCCGCCGTTGAAAAACTACAGCAAAAAATGCCTAATCGCGCTGACTAGGCATTTTTTGCGTTATCTACGTGCTTTGCTTACTTTCAACTTCTTACCTTTTACAGTCACGGTTTGCATCGCCTTCACGACCTGCGCGCCCTTACCGTTCAGAATCTCCACAAACGACACGTTATCCTCAATCGTGATAATTCCGATATCATCCGCGCTAACCCCGTCCAATTTCGCAATCGTCCCCACGAAATCCACCGCGCGCAACTTCTTCTTCTTGCCACCATTAAAATAAATTTTCATAATATCTTTGCTCAACGCCGCGCTCTTATCTTTCTTCACGACTGGTGCTTCTTCCATTTTCTCATCAAAAGCTGGTTTTCGAGCTGCCACAATCGCTTCATTTGGCAAATCAACTTGCGGAATTTCAAAGCCAATATACTCCTCAATTTCACCGATAAAACGATTCTCAAACGGCGTGACAAAAGTAATTGCCTTCCCGCTCCGACCTGCGCGCCCTGTCCTGCCAGTCCGATGCACATAACTCTCTTTTTCAAGCGGAACATCGTAATTTACCACGAGCGATATGTTCTCAATATCAATCCCGCGCGCCGCCACATCCGTTGCGACTAAAAAGCGGAACATGCCGCGTTTAAAATCGTTCATTACGCCAAAACGATCTTCTTGCGTCAAGCCACCATGAATTTTCTCAGCGGGATAGCCCATACGGCGCAGTTGATCATACGTATCATCCACACGCTCTTGTGTCCGACAGAAAATAATCGCGCTCTCTGGATTATGCACAATCAACGTATCTCGTAATGCCACCATTTTGCGATCATCTTTTACCGTCACTTTTTCATGTGTAATATCCACCGTTGTCAGTCCCGTTGCAGCGATTTCAACGTGTTGCGGCGTCTTCATATACTTATTGCTAAGCATCGCAATATCCGTCGGTAAGGTCGCCGAGAAAAGCATCGTCACGCGATTCTTCGGCAGAGATTGGATAATCGCCTCGACTTGCTCAATGAAGCCCATGTTCAGCATCTCGTCCGCCTCATCGATGACCAAATAGCGCACCTTCTCAAGGCTCAGCGTTCCTTTTTCGATATGATCGAGCGTTCGACCTGGCGTACCAACAACAACATGACTTTTCTGCTTCAGCTCGAGTTTCTGCTTCGCAAAAGGAGACTTACCAAAAATCGCCGTAGCCTTGATGCGCTTAAAGCGACCAATGTTCGTAAAATCCTCCTTGACCTGCACTGCCAGTTCGCGCGTCGGCTCTAAAATCAATGCTTGTGGTTTATTCTCGTTCCAATCCACGAGTTCACAAATTGGAATCGCAAACGAAGCCGTCTTCCCGCTCCCAGTCTGAGCCTTCACCACGACATCCTTTTCCGCTAAAACAAGCGGCACAACAGCGCGTTGCACCTCCGTCGCCTCCGTATATCCCAAACCAGCCAACGCCTTCTCAATATCCGAACCAATATTATCAAATCTCATAACTCAACCTCAATCTTTTTTTGTGTTTTTTTAAGTATAACATGAAAAGCTGAGACGGCCCGTTAGATTCGAAAAAAATTGTTAGAGGCTGTAAGAAAAGTCCTCCCTTGATTTTTTTGGAGGTTGTATAAATTTCGAGGACCAGTGAATTAGATGGCTGTTTCATTCCACTCAACTGCATATTGAGGTTCTAAAAAGCACACGACGCTTTTCAAGAACCACAACAAAGCCGGCTCCGGAGTTACTACTCTCGACTCCCCACACCACCAATAAAAATCCACATTTTAACATTGCCATCCCCCGCCACACATAATATACTAAAAGAAAACAGCTCTTGAAAGGAGCAGAGTAATGAAGAAAAAAGCATTTTTCATATCAGGCATCATCATTTTAATTTTTGCAGTGGGGATTTTTTGGACAGTTCACTCTTTAAACCAAACAGCAAAGCCAGAACCGCTCAAAACCCCCACCCAAGAATCCGTGCAACAGCTCTCCAAACAAACGAAAACAACACTCCAATCCTTGGCCGATTCCGGTGGCGATGCAGCTTCACAAAAGCAATTAGCCGCCCTAATAAAAAACGCCAAACAATACAAATTAACAAGCGATACCAACAGTAACTACATCAAAAATGTCACCGCTTGCCTCGAAACGTTGCAAAAATATAAATCTGGTAAGGCTGATAAAAAAGCACTTGGCGCCGTCTATCCAGCTTTCGTTACCAGCGAAACCAAGCTGACCGACATCGCGAAAACCTCGCAATACCAATGGTTTTATGCAGCAGCGGCAAATTATGAACAAGGTCTCAAGCAAAAAGGCGTCATCACGCTAACAATGGTTGGCGACAACTCCTTTGGAACTTATCCAGAAACGCCTGAACACCTCAAGTTCGATAACGTCTTCCAAAAAAATAACGGAACAAACACCTACGTCTACAAAAACTGCTTACCATGGTTCAAATCTGATGACTACACCGTTATCAATGCGGAAAGTGCCTTCACAAACGCGACAAAAGCCGAAGTAAAGATGTGGCGCATCAAAAGTGATCCAGCGCATGTTGCCTTTTTGCCAGCAAGTGGGGTTGACGCGGCAAACCTTGCCAATAACCACACCATGGATTATTTCCAAGTTGGTTATGACGATACACTTAAAGCCTTCAAGGATAACAAGATTCCCGTTTTCAACAAAGACATGCCACTCATTACCAAAATCGGCGGTATCGAAACCGTCCTACTTGGCTACGATTGCCGTTCCAGTCAACAATCCGCGAGCTATCTTGCCAAAATCGAATCTGACGTTAAGAAATATAAAAAACCAAATAATCTAGTCATCGTTAACATGCATTGGGGTGTCGAGTATCGTGAAACACCTGTCGATTATCAGACCCAATACGGTCACGCCATTATTGACGCAGGCGCTGACACCATCATGGGCTCCCACCCGCATCGCCTAGAAAGCGTTGAGAAGTACAATGGTAAATATATCGTGTACAGCATGGGCGATTTCGCATTTGGCGCCGATCCAACATTGCTTTCCCGCATGACATCGATGTTCCGATTGCGCTTCACAGAAGATAATGGTAAAGTAGTTCTTAAAAACCTATCTATCGTTCCGACTTACGAAAATTCAGATGGTAGCCTAAACGAAAATAACTACCAACCACTTCCCGTTTTTGGCGATGATGCAAAGAAAATCGTAAATGAGCTAATCCGAATAAGCAAACCAATCCAAGGCGGCGTAACCGAGTACGATTACTTTGATCCGTTCATATGAAAAGCTGAGGCGGCCCGTTAGATCCGAAAAAATTTTGAATAGGCGCAAGAAAAATCCTCTCTTGATTTTTTTGGAGGCTGTGTAAATTTCGAGGATCTGGCCGCCGAAGCTAGATCTGATGAAAAGCTGAACCGGCCCGTTAGATCCGAAAAAATTTTGAATAGGCGCAAGAAAAATCCTCTCTTGATTTTTTTGGAGGCTATGTAAATTTCGAGGATCTGGCCGCCGAAGCTAGATCTGATGAAAAGCTGAACCGGCCCGTTAACTCCGAAAAAATTTTGAACAGGCGCAAGAAAAATCCTCCCTTGATTTTTTTGGAGGCTGTGTAAATTTCGAGGAGTTGGCCGCCGAAGCTAGATCCGACGAAAAGCTGAACCAGCCCGTTAGATCCGAAAAAATTTTGAACAGGCGCAAGAAAAATCCTCCCTTGATTTTTTTGGAGGCTATGTAAATTTCGAGGAGTTGGCTGGTGAAGCTGGATCTGATGAAAAGCTGAACCAGCCCGTTAACTCCGAAAAAATAAGGAACACACTACTTGTCCTAAGAACCAGAAAGAAGGAATTCATTTGAAAGAAATATTTCAGCTTTTAAAAAAGGGAAACAAATCTGCACTCACCGCGGCAATCGTTAATGTACTTGTCTCTATTATTAAAGGAACTACTTATATCTTCACCGGTAACGTCGCGATGTTTGCCGAAACGCTACACAGTCTTGGCGATGCTGCCAATCAATTTTTCGTGTTCGTTGGTTCTGCACTCAGTAAAAAGCGTCCGACAAAGCGCTTTCCGAACGGCTTTGGTCGTGTCGTGAACCTCGTCCTTCTCGGCGCCGTACTTATCGTTGGTATCATGGCGTTCGAAACGATCAAAGAAGGTCTAGCTCACATTTTCCATCCGACAGAATCAACTGGTTTCCTCATTAACCTGCTTGTTCTCGGGGTTTGTACGATTCTTGAGGGCTTCGTACTCGTGAAAGCAATGCATGAAATCGCGCATGATGTTGGTCTAGAATCCCGTGGGCTTAAGCTTTTCAAAGATAGCCTCGCGAATTTTGGCAAAGCAAAAGCGGCAACCCGTCTTGTTTTTCTAGAAGATTCCGTTGCAACAGGGGGCGGACTTTTGGCAATGATTGCAATTATTATTTCCTATTACACGCCTTATCACCAAGCTGAGGGCATCGCGTCTGTGCTCATTGGTATCCTCATGTTTATCGTTGTCGGCAAGGTGTTCCTCGATAATGCAGCCGGCGCGATCGGCGAGTCTGACGAGGTGATGCAAGTCCAAATCGGCCAGCTTGTCATGACAGACCCAGACGTGCAAGATATCCAAGTTATTACTGTACTAAAAGAAGGCGATTTTTTCCATGTTGAAGTCGAGGTCGAACTCGATCCAGAGATGACGCTCGCTCAGGTGGATGACGTCAAAGATCGGCTCGAAGAAAGTATCCTAACTGTAAAAGGTGTCGTCGATGTCCTCGTGACATTTGATGAAGACGATTCTATCAGTAACTGGGAATACGGCGATGGTCGGTAATTTTTATACTAACCATACGGTGAACAGAGTTTCTTTTCTGTTCGCCGTATTTTTTTGCCCTCAAAACATGCGAAACAAGGCCCACAAATAAAGATAGCGCCATCATTTATACATGCCAAATTTTTTTAAAGTTTTTCATTGACTCTTTTCCCAATTTGCCCTATAATAATCAAATAGTTAATTAAGTGAACTAATTACTTTTAAATCAAAAGGAGATTGAACATGACACAAACTACACACATGGAAAAACCAGTTGACATTCAGGGGAAACCTTATAATCGTTTGTTACTAATGACAGTAATGCTTGTGGGGGCATTCGTTGCTATCTTAAACCAAACAATTCTATCAACAGCTCTTCCACACATTATGGTCGATTTAAACATCACAGCATCTACAGGACAATGGCTAACAACAGCATTCCTACTTACAAACGGGATTATGATTCCGATTACGGCTATGTTAATCGGTAAAATCAACTCGAAAACACTCTTTTTAACAGCGATGATCGTCTTTACGGCAGGTACAGTTATCTCTGCTTTCTCAGATAGCTTTGCTTGGTTACTCGCTGGACGTATTGTACAGGCAGCTGGGGCCGGAATTTTAATGCCTCTCATGCAAACGATTTTCCTACTTATTTTCCCACCAGATCGTCGTGGGGCAGCAATGGGGATGGTCGGATTAGTTATCGCTTTTGCGCCAGCTATCGGGCCTACTTTATCAGGTTGGATCGTTGATAGCTATGATTGGCACATGCTTTTCATCATCTTGATTCCAATCGCCGTTCTTGATATTATCTTTGCCTTTTTCGCCATGAGAAAAGTGGTGGAACTAACGAATCCGAAGATCGATATTATCTCGATTGCGCTTTCAACACTTGGTTTTGGTGCCCTTCTTTACGGCTTTAGTAGCGCGGGGACAGATGGTTGGACAGACGGCCTTGTGCTTACGATGTTCGCAGTCGGTGTTATTGGTTTAGTCCTATTCGTATGGCGCCAACTGAAAATGGAAAAACCGATGCTCGAACTTCGCGTTTTCCAATCACCAGTTTTCACACTTTCAACAATTATTAGTGCCATCGTCATGATGTCGATGATCGGCGCAGAGATCGTCTTACCGCTTTACATTCAAAATATTCTCGGCGAAACCGCGCTACACTCTGGATTATTACTACTTCCAGGTGCCATCGTGATGGGTGTTATGAGTCCGATTACCGGTATTATTTTCGATAAGATTGGTCCGAAATTGCTCGCAGTCGTTGGTATGACATTACTTGTCGCGGGTACGATTCCATTCATGTTCTTGACGAAAGACACGTCAACTACGTACATTATCGTCTTCTACGCCGTGCGTTTCTTCGGTATTTCGATGGTCATGATGCCGATGTCAACTGCTGGTATGAACTCGTTGCCACTGAACATGATGAGCCACGGTACCGCGGTAAACAACACGATTCGCCAAGTTGCAGGTTCGATTGGTACAGCGATTCTGATTACTGTATTAAGCAACGTAACGAAGAGCAACATGCCTGAAAAAGCTTTAGCGATGACTGATCCAAAAGGTTTTGCTAGCCAAGCGATGACGGCGAACTTAGATGGTATGAAAGCTGCATTCCTTGTAGCTGTCGCTTTCGCAGTAGTCGGCTTGATTCTAAGCCTATTCGTGAAAGATATTCGTCCTAAAGGTAAGAAAACTGTAACAAAATAAAAAGGACACAAAAGCAAGGCCTCGCTGAAAAATAGTAGCGCGGTCTTGCTTTTTTTATGCTAAGATAGTAAAAAGGTTTGCTAACTAAGAAAAGGGTGTTTTAGATGGAATTTGTTTTGATTTTGTTGCCGATTTTCGGAATTTTTGCGATTGGGTTTATTGGGCAGAAAACCCTGAAATTTGATATTCCGAATTTGTCGAAGTTGACGCTTTATTTGATGTCGCCGTTTTTGGCGTTTAATACGTTTTACACGAATAAATTGACGATGGACTATGCGTATTTGCTGATTTTCGTCGTTGGGCTTTGTTTGTCGATTATTGCGATTATTTATGTGATTGCGAAGGTGATGAACTATGATATTCCGGATGCGTGCGCGATGATTCTCGCTTCGGCGTTCATGAATAACGGGAATTACGGGACGCCTGTTGTGTTGCTGATTTTCGGCGCAGCGGGGCTTGATATTGCGGTTATTTTGATGGTCTTGCAACAACTTGCGATGAGTACGATTGGGGTCTTTTTTGCGGCACGAGGAAGTTCGCAAAACGCAAGTATCAAAATGGTCTGGCAACGCGTGGTCCGGATGCCGGTTGCTTATGGGGCGCTACTTGGGATTGTCTTGCAATTAATACATATGCCGATTCCTGCTGGCGTCATGACGTGTGTGAAGCTCGTTGGGGACGCCGCGATTCCGACGATTATGATCGTGCTTGGAATGCAACTCGCGGTCATTTCCTTCCGCCGAATTGATATTCCGAAAGTCTCCATCTCACTCATATTACGACTGCTCATCTCACCGCTGATCGCCGTTTTGTTTACGTTCATTCTGCCGGTCGATCCGATGACGAAGCAGATCATGATTTTGCTTGCAGCCATGCCAACCGCCGCGAACACAACTTTACTCGCCGTGCAATTCAATACGAAGCCAGACCTCGTTTCCAGTACTACTTTTATCAGCACAGTGCTCAGTATTGTCACCATTCCCGTTGTTTTATGGCTCATTTTCCCTTAGAACGTCAAAATAGCAGGCAAGTTGGATCTTTAGACGGATCCTTCTTACCTGCTATTTTTTTATGGTATTAGCAAAATTTTACCGGTACTCTTTCTGCTTTCCAGTAAATCGTGTGCCGCTTTTCCTTCTGATAAAGCAAATTTCCGCGGCTTATTCACCGTTATTTTGCCCGTACTAATCATTTCAAAGAGGGCATGGGAACGCTTGATTCGCTCTTCTTTACTCGTTAAGAAACTCCACAAGTCGCCTCCAGTCAAGGTTTTCGACGAATCCATCAGCATCCGTGGATCAACTGCAGCAGGATCACCGCCAGACATGCCGTAAAAAACCACCGTTCCTTTATCTCGTACAGCTTTGAAACTACCCATCAGCGTCGCCCCCACAGAATCATAAGCAACATCAATTTTTCCAGCGAGTTTCTCAGTCCAATCATCACTATATAGCAAAACTTCTTCTGCTCCAAGTTTCCGTGCAACGTCGGCCTTTTCTTGTGTGGAGGTCAGCCCAATCACTGTTCCACCAAGGGATGTGATAATTTGTGTCAACATTTGACCGACCCCGCCTGCAACAGCATGAACGAGCGCCACATCCCCGTATTTAATCGCGTAACTATCTTTTGCCAAATAGCTCGCCGTCAAACCTTGAAGCAGTACAGAAGCCGCGACATCGTCTCGAATCGCATCTGGAATCGGAATCGCTTGCGTGACAGGCACAGCTACAAGTTCAGCATTAGCCATCGGAACGTCGACAAACGCGACCCGGTCCCCAATCGCAAACTCCGTCACGCCTTCACCGATCGCCGTCACAACCCCCGCGCCTTCATACCCCAGCACATACGGCGGCTCCCCAACAAGATGGTAATTTCCCTTACGGCGATAAATATCCGCAAAATTAAGCCCAATCGCCGTCGTGCTAAGCAGTATTTCCCCTTTTCCCGCCACTGCATCTGGAATATCCACATACTGCAATACATCCGAATTCCCAAACTCATTAAAAACCAATGCTTTCATAGCCCGCGTCTCCTTTATGTAGAAAAAGCCCGCAAAATCTCTCATTGCGCCTACAAACACTCATTTTTGTGGGCACGCTAAGGTTTTGCGGCACAAGTTCATTTTTACTTCACTCTAGCTCTTCCAAATCTTATTCTGCAGCAGCTTCTTGTTTCGCTTCCGCCTCTGCTTTTTCACGCATCCGTTCTCGAACGCCTTTTTTCTTAATTTGTTTACTGCGCAACTGGCCACACGCCGCATCAATATCCGTCCCATGTTCGCGACGAACGACACAGTTAATGCCTTTACGCTTCAAAGTTTCATAAAAAGCGTCAATAACCTCGGTATCGCTACGTTGGTACTGATCATGCTCGTCGACTGGATTGTACGGAATCAAGTTCACCCAAGCCAGATGACGTTTCTCACCGATTAAAGCCGCGAGTTCAAGCGCTTCTTGCCTGTGATCATTGACATCTTTTAGCATGATATACTCATACGTAATACGGCGATTCGTTTTCTCCAAATAATACTCGACCGCTTCCATCAATTTCTCAAGTGGATACGTCTTATTAATCCGCATCACGCGCGTACGCAAATCGTTGTTCGGCGCATGTAAAGACACGGCCAAATTGACACGAATATCCTCATTCGCAAAATCAATAATGCGCGGCGCCAAACCACTTGTCGAAACCGTAATGTGTCGCGCTCCAATCGCTAGACCCTTCTGATCGTTCACAACACGAAGGAAATCCATCACATTGTCATAGTTATCGAACGGCTCGCCGATACCCATCACCACGATATGGCTGACACGATCACCATTGCCCTTCGAATCCAGGTAAAGCTGCACGTTCATAATTTGCTCGACAATCTCGCCAGCATTTAAGTCACGCTGCTTCTTCAACAACCCACTCGCGCAAAAAGTACAACCGATATTGCATCCGACCTGCGTCGTCACACAAACACTCAGTCCATAAGAATGCGTCATCATAACCGTTTCAATCAAGTTACCATCCGATAGTTGGAATAAATATTTCGTCGTACCATCTTTAGATTCCTGTTTAATTTGTTCATTCAAGGTGTGCATCGTGAAGTTTTCCTCCAACATATCCACACATGCTTTATTCAAGTTCGACATCTGCGCAAATTCCGTGACACGTTTGACATAAAGCCAGTCCCATACTTGCGTTGCGCGGAATTTCTTCTCGCCTTTTCCCTCAAACCAGTCGCCAAGCTGCGCCATCGTTAACCCGTAAATCGAGCTTTTTTCCATTCTTTAAAAACCTCTTTTCAAAATTTCATTACGCCTTATCCAAATTATAACGGTTTTAGTCCCTTATCGCAAGGCTTCCTTTGCCGCATACTTCGCGTGAAGTTCCGCCGTTTTAAAGATCGGTAATGTGACATCTTCATCTCTAATCAACAATTCCAATTCTGTACATCCCAAAACAACGCCCTGCGCCCCTTTTTGACGTGCTGCTTCAATAATAGCCAGCATCCGCGCTCGTGACTGTTCACGTATCACACCGAGACATAATTCCTCAAAGATAATCTGATTTACCTCAGCCAAGGCGGACTCGTCGGGGATTTGAACCTCTATACCGCTCCCCGCATAACGCCCTTTGTAAAAGTCTTCCACCATTGTGTATCGCGTCCCGAGTAGTAAAATTTGCGTCAATCGCTGTTCCTGAATAGAACGAATCGTTGGCTCCGCAATATGTACAATAGGAATCCCCGTCGCATCCTCCACCTGTTGCGCCACCTTATGCATCGTATTCGTGCATATTAGGATAAAATCAGCGCCGGCTTGCTCTAACTTCACCGCAATATCCGCCAGTATACGCCCCGCCTCATCCCATTCACCGCTATGCTGAAGTTGCTCAATGATGAAAAAGTCCACGCTATACAAAATCAGCTCCGCCGAGTGTAGTTCGCCTAGCACATCGCGCACTTCCTCATTTATAATCCGATAATATTCCGTCGTTGATTCCCAACTCATCCCGCCGATCAGCCCGATTGTTTTCACTGCCCTCACGCTCCATTTCTCCTTCATTATAAACTCTCTCCACACAAAAAACGACCAGTAACTGATCGTTTTCGCTTTTTACTAATAGATGAAGTCCGCTACAATCCCATCCACTGTCGTATTTTCATGTAAGTCACTGTGTTGCGCATTGGCACCGGTCACAATTTCCTCGCTATAATTCGCCACATTCCCTTCAAAAATTAACCGCGAAGATAAGGCGCTCTGAACCGGCACAACACCGTCAGAAACCGCGTTATTATCCAAGTCTCCTGCGATCGAGAGCACTTGCAATTTGGCATCCAAGTTCGTACTATCATCAATATACTGCTGCAATTCCGTTGTTCTGTTAGCTACGTCTGTAAAATCCGTCGTTGCCGCATTATCATCTCCATCCAAATCATTAAACGGCGTTCCAATCACAACCAATTTTTCCATTATAGGAGCCGAATCATCTGCTAATTTTTCCGCATACGTCGTCAACGCCAGCCCTCCGTTTGAGTGCCCAATCGCATTATATTGTGTCACATTGTATTTTTTCTGAATATCTTTGATTACCGTGGCCACCCAAGTAGCCTCTTGGTCAATCGGCGCATCGTTATTTTCAAATACGACTTGGATAAATGGATTTTTTGACTTATTGCTCAGTGTTCCTTGATATTCCAATGTACCATCTTTTTTTACTAACACGATTACCTTGTCTGTGGATTTCCCGTAAGTCTCTGTAATCCGCGAGATCATGCCATTAAATGAGTTCGCTGTCCCATGCGTCCCGTGAACGAGCACAATCGGTGTCGTCTTAGATAGGTCAACATCCTTGACCTTCGCTGAGTAGGCCCTAATCGATCCAAACACCGCTATCGCTAAAAATATACAGCCTCCAAATAACGCTAATTTATGCCACATATCATGCTCGCCCCTTCCGCTTTTTTCTATAACTTACTTTACCCATAAAAGATGAACAAATTGTTACCAAAATATTAGAATTTGAAGAAGTTTTGGAGACAGGGGGGGGGGGACGTCACAGTAATGCGAGACTTGCGCTCCTACGTATATAGCGGCTTCCTAATCTATCTACTTATCTTTGTTCTGCATACATTCCTAGCTCTTCTTGCAATAATTCCTCGTTTTCTTAACGTATATTTGCATTTGTTTCTTTTCTTCGTTTCCTATCAACACTTTGGTTTCGCCTACTCGCCTAATTTTTGCGTATATAGCGGCTTCCTAATTTATCTACTTATCTTTGTTCTGCATATATTCCTAGCTCTTCTTGCAATAATTCCTCGTTTTCTTAACGTATATTTGCATTTGTTTCTTTTCTTCGTTTCCTATCAACACTTTGGTTTCGCCTACTCGCTTCGCTCCTAGCCATATTGGGGTTCTAAAAAAGCAAAATACGCTTTTTAAGAACCCCAATAATTACTTTGACACATAGAGTAATTCGTGTTATCATTACTCTATCAGATAGAACACTGTGCGCGCAGTTGTATTTTTGAATACTTTGGAGGTTTTGGAAATGATAACTATAAAAAAACATGTGGACCTATTATTCGCAGATATTCCGGTGACGGAGGAAAGTTTATTTATGAAGGAAGAAATTTTGCATGGCTTGGAAGATAAGGTGGACGTCTTAATGGCTCACGGAAAATCGGAAGAAGACGCTATCAATAAGGCAATCGTGGAACTTGGGGACTTGACGGATTTACGTATGGAACTCGCGGAATATCGTGTGAAGCCACCGAAATCTTACCTCGCTTGGACGCATTTTCAGTTTTCCATCGTCGGCGCAGCTCTCATTATCGGTCTGCTGTTATTCATCAATATCTACTATACACCACACGTTCTCTGGGTCGTTTTCCCAGCTTTCGGTATTGTTTGGTGGCCACTTGCAATGTACTTTAGATGCTTACGCGTCCAAGGGGAGGTCATGAATTGAAAGGTTTAGTCAGCTTCTCTATCGTTGGTAGTGCCATTTGTATGTTCTTTCTCGTCATGCTCAATTACTTCTTGACGCCTACGCTTGATTGGAGTATGTATCCATGCATCGCCTTGCTACTTTGGCCATTATCCATGTATTTCGTCTACCGCCAAAATTTGAAACAGTTCGCTTTCTTCACCAGTACGGTGTTCATTATCTTGCTCACTGTTATCAATTTGCGTGAATCGCCTGAAGTACTATGGGTTTTATACGCGCTATATCCGCTTGTTTTCTGGCCTGTCTTTACGGCATTTGGCGAAAAAGCATACACGTTGACTGCCGCTGTCATTGGTGCTACACTGACAATCGTGTATTATGCCCTACTGAATATCGCTTTTTCACCGAGTTATCCGTGGGTTATTGTCATTATTTTTGCTGTTGGCTGGTGGCCTTTATCGCTTTACCACGCGCGTCATAGAAGCTTTTTCGCATTCTCTATTCAGGCTAGTATTTGGCTTAGCGCCTTTGTTATCGCTATGAATTGGGCGTTTTCTCCTGGTGTGATTTGGGCCATTTATCCGATTTTTGCTGTCGTTTGGTGGCCTTTATCGATGTACTTTTTTAGTGCAAAACGTCACATGACAACTTTATAATTCCGCTCATGTATGTTACATTCAGATAGAAGTAAAAATTTTATTTGAAGGAGCTATTGTAAAGATGGAAAATCAACCAGATGAAAAAGCTATTTTGCGTAGTCAGCTAACTAATCCACGTTGGATGACATTAACGCTCGCGATTATTTGTTCTTTGTTCGCATTATTTACCTTGATGGGTGTATTCTTCCTATTCACTTTATCGACAGCAGGAGTAAAAGCAGATGCCCTGCAAGCCTTACAGATAGCACGGATTTTAGCGGCTGTATTTTGTGTGTTCTACGCTATATTCGCCCTACTATTATTCAATAATTATTCAAAATTACGAAAAGGTATAGTAGTTCCGAAATTGCTCTACTTTGCGCTAAGTGTTTTCGTCATTCTGTCAGCAGCAAATAGCATTTTTAGCGGGCAACTAGGCGGTGTTTTCTTACCATTAATCATCCTGTTATTTTCGATTAAAATCATCCTAGATCTCGGAAAAATAAAGTAATATAATTTACAAAAAATATAGAAGTGTTGCATTTTTGACAATACTTCTATATTTTTTTGCGTTTTTTGTGTTTTGACCGACATATTTAAGGGTAACTTGTTAAATGAGTTACTTATATACGACAAAATGTGTCTAAAACGTGAAAAATACAAAGGAGGGCGATTACCATGAAAAAATATTGGATTACTTTTTTCTTAGTTTTATCATTACTACTCGTCAATGGAGAGAAAACATCCGCTCAAACAGTTGCGGAGCAAAATACATCGCTTAACAATTGGAAAATATCTTTGACTGGAAAAGCTTTTCCAAATTCAAATACTGCATTAAAATTAACCTTAGCTGAAAATGAGCGGAGCATGCAACAAGCAGTTTTGAGTCGCTTGAATAAAGACCCTAAAAAAAATTATCTTTTTTCAAATGTGACCGCTTGGAAAACAAATTCAACCCAAATCACCATTACTGCTACCAATATTGAAAAAATGGCGACGTTGTATCAAACACCTAACTCCATCTATTATCGTAATGCTGCATTCAAACAAGATATTCTCTACTCCCTACAATGGTTTTACAGCCATATTTATAATGAGAAAGTAACAAACGCTTATGGGAACTGGTACGACTGGCAAATTGGTACACCGATTTCACTCGTCAATAGCCTTGCACTTATGAAAGCAGAGATTCCTTCCGCACAGCTACAATCATACTTAAAAGCCATCGATCGCTTCGCCCCAGCAACTGCCAGCGACCGGTACATTGGAACAGGAGCCAATCGCATTAATAAAGGATTTATCGTGACGATGCGCGGTGTTATTGGAGGAAATCAAGCCAAAATTAACCTCGGAGCTGAAATCGTGAAACGTGTCTACACTCCAGTGACTTCTGGTGATGGTTTCTATGCAGACGGTTCCTTTATCCAACATACAAATACGCCCTACACAACCGGTTATGGTGCTGAGATACTTGCACGTAGCGCCGATTTTTATCAGTTGCTCGCTGGTACGAAAACACTTAGCGGCTTTAAATCCCTTCCAACGGTTTTTACTTATCTCGATACCACTTATCTTCCTGTTCTGTATAAAGATGAAGTGCTAGATATGACTCGTGGTCGTGGAGCCTCCTTAAAAGCGATCTCAAACCAACAAGTAGCACAAACAATGCTCTATGACATGTTCACCATCAGTCAAAAAAATACAAATGCGTCCTATCGTGGGAAATATGCCAATATTACAAAATCTTCAATTATCAGTCAATCACTAAAAGCCGATTTCTACAAAAACCTTACCGTAGCACAAGCGCAATCATTCCAAATGGTCCTACTTAACAAAAATATTCCAGCAACCTATCCAAATCGGACGCAAAATAAAATGATGGCCGGTGCCAGCCAAATGATCGATTTCAAACCAAATTATGTTGCCGGACTAAGCATGTTTTCCAAACGTATCTCCGCTTTTGAAAGTATCGCTGGGCAAAATAAACTCGGTTTTTACACAGGAACCGGCGCCCTTTATCTTTACAATGGCGATGAGGCTTTTGAAGGTAACTACTACCCAACAGTTGATATGACTAGCCTTGCTGGGACCACCACCGATCATAAAACACGGCCAATAACGTCCGATAATGCCAAATATCTCAATCCCCAAGCCTGGTCGGGCGGCGTCTCTGATTTACAAAACGGTGCAGCAACTATGCACTACAGCATGAAAAATGTAACAGGCAGTTCGCTTGAAGCGCGCAAATCCTGGTTCTTTTTAAACGGAAAAATTGTGGCGCTCGGGGCAGGAATCACTTCCAAAGAGAATTTAAACACGGAAACAATTGTCGAAAATCGTAAATTACTTAATACTAATTTGAATAGCTTTATCGTTGGCGGTCAAACAATCAATCTTGGTCAAACAAAAACAATCACTAAAACAAAATGGGCTTATCTAAACGGCGCGGCTCCAAGCCAAAGCATCGGATACGTCTTCCCAACTGCCACAACCGTCACCGCTTATAAAAAGACACGATACGGTAACTGGAACACACTCAATATTCGCAATGCTTCCTCACCGGTAAGCGCAAATTATGCGGGCATTACCATCTCACATGGCAGAAAACCAGTTAATAAATCCTATAGCTACATCCTATTACCAGGAAAATCCAAACAAGCAACCGAAGCGTATAGTAAAAAAATCGATGTTGAAATCCGTGCTAACAACCTCAACCAACAAGCCGTCTTCGATAAATCACAAAATCTTTGGATTGGAAACTTCCGTCAACTCGGTACAGTCAATGGTTTTGTCGGTCAAACTCGCGGCTCCATTATGGTTCGCAAAACCGCAACCTCAGAAAAAGTTATCCTTGCCGATCCAACAATGGAACAAACAAAAATCATATTCCTCGTTCCAAAAATGACTGGCCATAAACTAAAAAGCAAATCTCCTGAAGTCAGCGTCACCACATCCGGAAAAAATTGGCGCATCCAGGTCAACACAGCAGCCAAAAATGGCAAATCATTTAGCGTTCTTTTTGGAAAATAAATCATAAAACGCCGTATCGAAAATGATGCGGCGTTTTTGTTTATTTAATATGTGACAGAAAGTACATAATTCAACTAAAAAACCGACTTGCTTTATGGAAGTTTTGTATTTTTTAACCTGCTCCTTAGTGCTATCATTGTATAAGTAGTGACACCAACGTTGCTACAACATCTCAGAATGTCTATTAGCTAAGAAAGCCCAGCCTACCGGTGCATAAATACCTCGAGGTCCAATATTGGCTGTTGCCTAAAGATGAAGCCATTCTATACAAAATGGACGACAACTAATCATGAATAACTCAATGAAGAAATGGACAATGGTAACAATCGCAGCAACAATGCTTACAACTTCAGTGGTAGCCACTCTTCCGACAGATGCACAAGCTGCAACATCATCCCTGTCTGCCAGCACATTAAACAGCTTTTCTATTACATCACCACAACTATTAAATTTAACAAAAGATGGTTTTTCCGGCAAGTATGGTTCTGGCATCACTTCAGTTAAACTTCTTGTAGAAGGTCGAGTGGCAAGCGTTGCAACTTTATCAAACGGGACTTATTCTTTTAGCGGTTTACTAAGCGGTAAGAAAATCCGTTCTACTGACTTCGTTAGCGTAATTGGTTACAACGCGCAAGGTTCTGAAATGCATGAAATCGAAATGACTCCTGCATACACAGACGACGTTGTAATCCCACCAGTAGTGGAAAAAATCAATAGCTTCTCTATCACATCACCAAACGCTTTAAGCCTATCACAAAATAGTTTCTCTGGCGCTTACGGTTCTGACATTACATCCGTTAAACTTCTTGTAGAAGGCCGCGTAGCTCAAGTTGCTACTTTATCAAACGGAACTTACACATTCAACAACCTACTAAGCGGCAAAAAAATCCGTTCTACTGACTTCGTTAGCGTGATCGGTTACAATGCACAAGGTAGCGAACTACACGAAATCGTTTTAGATATCACGGAATAATATATGAGAATAGGGCAGGAGTTACTCACAAACGTAACTTCTGCCCTATTTTTCTATGCAAGCGATAAACGCCGCGTAATTAGATAAACCTAAAATCGACTCATCGTCGTGCTCATTAAGTACATAATATAAGTAGCTAAACACCTTCAATTCTGTACTCACGTTTGGATTCACACAAGCAAATAAAGCATTTTGCACCACCGTACCGTCGACTTGAACAGGATTAGCCAAATGCACAAACACTGCAAAAAAAGCTTGACTTCGTTGTGTCGTACAATGAGGCAACGCAAGATGGTTGATCACTAAATTATTTCCCTTTTGCTCTCGTTCCCGAATTTTCAATGCTTCGTCTGGGCTTAAAACCGCCTTCTCCACAAGCTGCTCACAAATGCCATGAACAATCATGTCCCAATCTTCATCCGCCTTATTAGCATAATCCATCGCTAACTCTTCCGGAAAAAAAGTACGAATATTTTTGCGAACATCAATTTTTTCTAACGTATCTTGTATTGCTTGTAATTCGGTCTTGGTGATGACTTGCTTGATATCAATACTCTCCACATCCACTTGAATATCTTGAAACGTCGCATGATTATTCAAAAGTAGCTTAATCTCCTGTTGTTCAAGTATTTGCTGCAACTCTTGTTGGTGCGTCACGACAATGACTTCCACGGTCTGAATTTCCCGCTCCATCATTTGTTTATTAATACTGGCCACTGCATATTGATCCGAGAACAAAACAACCTTCGCCGACGCCTGTTTTATCCGTTCCATCGCGCATGAAAAATATAAACCGATCAAATCAATATCGTATAGCTCCATTCCAAACACGGCATTCGCACTCGCCACAAAAGTGATACTGAGATCAAACGCCAGCGGATAGACCGCCTTAATGTTAGCGATATTATGCAATTTACGATCGTGCAAAATAATCGGATATGCGATACTTCGCTTCAAATGCCCCGCCAACTGTTCCACAAGCTCCATGTCATAAACCGGCGTACTATACTGTTCTGCCTGTCGCTGTAAAATCAACTGCAACTCATTTGTCGTAATAGCCGCACTTTTTCGCTGCTGTGTTTCAATAAAATCATGTAGCAAACGACGCGCTCCCCGTGAAATCCCTAGCTCTTCTAGAAAAGTCATTTTGGGAACGTCCAGCGCAACGCCATCATCTCCCAATACCATCGCTGCCAGCACCAAGCTCACCAAATGCGCCGAATGAATATTAGGATAAACACGAGCTGTATCCATCTCCCGAATTATTTGTAACATATGAAGATAGTCATTCATCGTAATTTCAAGGCGCTCACAGAAAAAAGTAGGATTTTTATCAATTAAATTCGCTAACAAAATCATTTTTCTAAAAAGCGGCTCATCTAAATAGTGACCATAGTTCGGTTTGGACTTAATATCTAATCGGTTCGCATAATGCGCCCGCAAAAAAACGATTTTTTCAGATAGGACTGGCTTAGAAAGAAATAACGTCGCTGCTAAATCATCAAGCGTTCGAAAATCATGGCGTAATAATTCCAGCAAAATAAGCTCATCATCGTACATAGACTGATGCAAAAGGTTTCTGTAAGCTTGCCGCTCATGAATCTGCAACTGATACCCGCCGGCTTGACTAGAAGTAATTTCCCCTATCGATTGCAAAAGATGATTGATTTGAGAAATATCACGCAAAATGGTTCTTTTCGATGTTCCCATTAATTTTGCTAATTCTAAACCGCTTGCTTTGCTATTTTCTAAACGTTCCATGATCTGCACTTGTCGCTGATTTAGCATCGTATTACCTCCTCACTGTTTGAATTGCCTTATGCATTCGCTCTAAACCATCCACTAATTTACTACGAGAACAGGCCACGTTCAATCGCAAAAAACCTTCCCCGCCATATGTTTCTCCCGGCATGATTGCCACTTTCCCAACATGCACCAATGCGTCTTGCAAAGCGTCTTTTGTAAGGCCCAGCGCCGAAACATCAAGCCATGCCAAGTAAGTTCCCTCTGGTATTTCAAACTTGATTTCTGGCATCTGTTCGTCGATAAAGCTTTTCACAAAATGCATGTTGCCTTCTAAGTGTGCGACCATTTCATCGGCATAATCTGCGCTCTCATTGTATGCTGCCATCGTTGCGTACATGCCTAAAATACTAACGGAGGAAAGCGCATCCCGTTCCTTCAATTGCTTCAAAAAAGCCACGCGTAAAGCCTCATCTGGTACGAGTAAATAAGAACCTATCAAGCCCGGCGTATTCATCGTCTTACTAGCAGACGTACAAATACACATATTCATCCGGTTCTCACTCAAACTAAGAATCGGCGTATACTGCGCGTTTTTGTAAACAATATCCATATGAATATCATCTGAAATAATAAAAACTTCGTTCCGCTCACAAATCTCGATAATGCGCGTTAATTCCTCTTTATCAAAAACGCGTCCCGTCGGATTATGCGGATTAGTTAGCAACAAAATTGAAGCATTTGCCACCTGTTTTTCCAGCTGATCAAAGTCAATGCGATACTTCCCATTATCCCACAGAAGCTTGCTTTCGACTAGTTCCCGATTATTTTCACGAATCAGGTTATAAAAAGCATCATACATCGGCGAAAAAACCACGACACGGCCCCGTTCTGCACTTTTCAGGCGTAATAAAACAGAAATAGCGTAACAAACCGTTGGACTATACAGTACCCAATCTTTGTTAAAGCTTGCATCAAATCTAGTTTTATACCACTGAATAATACTGCCCTTAAACGCCTCATGATTCCATCTTGAATAGCCAAAAACCCCGTGCGCCACTCGCTTTTGAATCGCTGTTAGGACTGGCGTTGGCACCCGAAACTCCGTATCCGAGATGGAAAACGGCAATAAATCTGCTTCCCCAAAACGGTCTTCTATATAATCCCACTGCGTACAATATGTATTTTTCCGGTCGACGACTTCATTAAAATCGTATTTTCCCATTATGTCATCCCTTTCTCCAAAAAGCTCAGCGCGTCCGCCAAGCCTTTCGTCCTTATATAAATTTACAAATCGCCTCATGTTTTTCCTCGCCATATTCCGCCAAGAAATGATGCAATAATGTCGCCAAACTATCGTAATCCGTCCGTGAAATCATCGAAGCATTCGCATGCAAATATCGCGTCGGTAAACAAAAAGCCACGACTGGGCGTCCACCACCCATCACATTATAACGACCGCCATCCGTTGCTCCCGTCTTCATCGTGCAAAACTGAAGCGGTTCATCCATCTTATTTGCCGTTTCCACAAGGCTCTGCTTCAATTTTTGATGGGGGATGTAGCGTTTATCAAACAGGGCAAGCGCTGCGCCTCCGCCAAGTTTCAGAGGGAACTTCGTCCGATCAAAGCCTGGCGTATCACCCGCAACCATCGTATCAATCACGATCGCAATATCAGGCTTAATCACCTCCGCCGAAGTTTGCGCCCCGCGAAGTCCGACTTCCTCCTGCACCGTTGCCACCACATAAAGCGTCATTTCATCGTTATCACAGCGTTTAAAAAGTTCGGCAACAAGCGCACATCCCGCTCGGTTATCCAGCGCCTTCCCAAGAATCCGATCTGGCGTAAGCGTTGTAAAATTTGGCTCTGGGCAAACAAAGTCCCCGACTGCAACACCCATCTCGCGCACCATTTCCGCCGAGTCCGCACCAATATCAATAAACATCGCATCATGCTCCATCGGGCGCGCCTTATCTGCCTCACTCAGCGCATGCGGGGCAATCGAACCAATAATCCCCGCCACTTTTCCGATGCTAGTCCGAATCTCCACACGATGATTCAACATGTTCTGATTCCACCACGAGCCCACCGTCTCAAAAAGGATAAAGCCGTCCGCCGAAATATGTTTCACCATAAATCCGACCTCATCCATATGCGCAATAATCGCCACTTTTGGACCTCTAGAGCCCTTACGCGCGATAAAACTGCCCAAACCATCAAACGCGATTTCGTCCGCCTGGTCGACTAATTCCCTATACAAAATTTCGCGGATTTCTTGCTCGTCACCGCTAGTTCCCGATGCCATCACCAGTTGTTTCAGTAAATTCGTCTCCATCTTTTTGTTTCGCCTCTTTCCGTTTTACCCACCATGTTTTCAAAACAATAATCAAGAAAATATTTAAAGCAAGACCAAATGCTAACACCAGATAAAACCAATACCACGGCGACATTAAACCGATCAGCGGATCAAAAATACCGATACCAGGTGCTAGCCTTTGTACGCCGAACATAATCGTTAACATCCCAGCAATCCCACCACTAAGCGTGTTGGCTGTAATCATCGGGAATGGTGCAGCGAGCGCGTATGGAATCGCCGGCTCCGTCGCAACGGTCGAACCAACAATAATGGAACTGATTGCCGCACCTTTTTCTTGTTTTGTAAATAATTTTGGAGCGATAAATGTCGAGATTCCTGCAGCCATTGGAGGCATGAGCGCCACAACACCAACGATCGCATACCAATCATAAATTCCTTTGTCGAGCAGCGAGAAACAGAAGAACCAAGCTGTTTTATTAACCGGGCCACCCATATCAAACGCAAGCATCGCGCCAACTAAGAACGCCGCAGCCAATTTCATTTCAGTCGGAATCGTGTTCAAGAAATGAAGCATACCGTCCATCATGCCGCCCATCACAGGACCTAGTACGTAATACGTTAGAATACCGAAGACAAATAGCGTCACAAACGGAATCAACATGGAACCAAGTAATGGTTGCAAAGCCTTGCCCAACTTGACTTTCCGGAAATATTTCACAAAATAACCAATAGCTAGACCGAGGACAACAGCACCTAGAAAACCAGCGCCAGACTCTGTGCCGAGCATCGTGTTATCATTCGCCAAATAGGTTACCAAAAAGGCGGGGGCAAATGCAGGCTTATCCCCAATCGAGCTCGCAATGTACGCACCCATAATCGGAATCATAAACTTGAATCCTAAGTAACCAATGGTTTCCACTACCCAAGTAAAGGACGGATCGCCATTCGCCATATCCACATAAGGCATCCCAAACTGTACAAGCATATTCGCAATCGCAACGAGTAAACCACCACCGATAACAAACGGCAAGGCAGCAGAAACGCCGGCCATCAAATGGCTCATCACGCTTCCTGTTGGTACATCTTGTTTTCCCATTTTAATATTATTTTCTGCTGTAAACACCGTTGCCTTGCCTTCTAAATCATCATAAATCGTCTCAATTTGCTTCAAGGCCTCCGAAACCTTCAATTCCACGACCTTCTTGTTCGCAAAACGGAACCGGTCTTCCTCACTAATCGTGCGACCTAAAGCCAATATC
The DNA here is from genome assembly GCF_014322885.1 of Listeria grandensis. Classification (NCBI taxonomy): domain Bacteria; kingdom Bacillati; phylum Bacillota; class Bacilli; order Caryophanales; family Listeriaceae; genus Listeria; species Listeria grandensis. The sequence goes on from NZ_JAASUG010000007.1 coordinate 100,185, forward strand.
ACATAATCTGCAGCCTTAATTTCCGCCGGGGTCAAATGATTTTCAACACCACTCGCACCTTGTGTCTCCACTTTTATCGTGTATCCAAGCGAAACTGCCTTACGTTCTAGCGCCTCAGCAACCATATACGTATGCGCAATGCCCGCCGGACAGTTCGTAATCGCTACAATATTTAAACTCGTCATCCTACTCGCTCCCTTTTTATGAAATAACACCCTGAACTAACGTCAAAATTTCTTGCTCACTCCCTGACTTCAACTTAGCAACAAAATCTGGATCCATCAACTTACGGCTTAGTTGGGATAACAGACGCAAATGCTCCTGACCACCCGTTTCCGGCACGAGCAAACAAATCCAACAATGCACCGGCTGATCATCTAGCGCCTCCCACGCCACCTCGTTAGTACCACGTCCAACCAAAACACCAACCTCTGTCACAAAAGCTGATTTCGCATGAGGAATCGCAATCCCCCCACCAAATCCAGTTGTTGACTCTTCTTCCCGCAACCATAAATCACCATAAAAACCCTCCGCACTTGAAACCTTCCCGTTCAAAAGCGCCAATTCCGCAAACTCCTTCAAAATCTCAGCTTTTGTCGTCCCTTGCATTGCCACATTTATTCCACTTATATTCATGATTTCCATTTCAGCTCAACTCCAAATTTTATTATTGTTTACACGCAATTGATAACGTTATCCTGTACTCCTTTTCAGTATAGTTGATAACGCTTACTAAAAAAACCACAGAAATGTCACACACACGATGACATTTTCATTAGGAATTCATTTTAAAGTTACAATCAAAACTTTTATAAAGCGTGTTAACTCAAAAAAAAATGATATAGATTTAATATGTGAAATCTTTATGAACTTTATCACAAAAAAACTGCAGAATATGAACTAGTTTGCCTGATAAAAGCATAAATACAAATATTTGTATTCAAATTCTGACTAACAATTCCAATTATATAAGTATTAATTAAAACTTTAAAATTTTACAAAGCCAAAGAACAAGCATCCAAATGCATATAAAGTTATATTTATAATAAAACAATCAGATGCCACCTTCTTTATACAGCAGCAAAAAACGATTCCACCATCCATTGCCTTTTCCCCCCTCACCCGCTAAACTAAAGTTATAACCTAGTTAAAAAAGGGAGGAATTATTAATGAAACACTTTTTCAATAAGCGTATCGCTGCTATGATTCTTATTTTTGCAGTATTTTTCGCATCTTTTGCACCTGCAGCGAACGCTAGTATTCTGAATCCAGCGATTTACACTGTATCTGGGACAGTTTACGCAGACACAGATGGCGATGGCGTGATGGAGTTGCACAACTTGGACTTGCCACTTGCAAACATGACCGTAACACTTCACAAAACATTGGCTGACGCACAAGCAGGAACAAATGCAGTCGCTAGTGCAAAAACAAACGCAGTCGGAGTTTATAACTTCACCAAACTCACAAAAGGGAACTACTTCATCAAATACGGCACAGAAACAACAACAAAACCTATCGCGCAACAAAATTCAGCACTTGACGCAACTGGAAAACAAATTCCAGGAATTGCAACAGTAACAATCAATACGTTGAATGTTGTAACTTGGGCAGACTTAGCAACGAAGAAAGCAACAAACTTAACTTTGACACCATTTGAAGATTTAAACGGAAATGGCGTGAAAGACAGCAACGAATCAATCATAACCGGCAAAACATTAATCTTCATCAACTTAGAAAAAACAGCAGACCTTATTTCAAGTGGTCGCTTATCAGAACTTGATTTAAACTCTAAAATCCTTGGTGCACTAGGCGGTAGCTTAGACATTGAAGATGCAATCCTTTTCAGAACAAGCAGTAAAAACGAAGCTATCAAAATGCCAGACGTAGATCCAGGCATGTACGTGATGGTTCGCTCACCATTTAACTTAACGGTTGGTGATCTACTAGGAAACATTGATAAAGTAACGGCAATCATCAATATTATCTCTGGTGGCGATATCCAAGGAATCCTAGACAACCCAACCTTGTTGGACACAGGTGACATCTCGACAACACCAAATAACGATTACATCAAAGCATTAGCAACTTTCCTACCAAAAGCGATCAACTCGGTAGAAAAAGTAGATGTAGAAAAATATCTTGGCACAGAAACAGCAACGAGTGTCAACACAACGCTTAGCGAAGTTCAATCTATCGCAACACTATTAAATCACATCCCCGCTATGCGTTTTGCAAAAGTCGATATTTGGGGTAATTCGTACGATTTAACAGGTCTTAAATTTACAAAAACAACAGACTTCCAATTCGGTATTCGCAAACTTCCAGTCATCACAGGCGATCTTTTCGTCGATAAAAACAAAAACGGCAAAAAAGACTTGTTAGAGTTTGGAAAAGCAACAAAAGTTACGGCATATGATGCTAACGGTAACGTATTACAATCGATTACAACATCATCCCTAACTACAAAATTCACGCTAGATAAAATTCCATTCGATAAAACGGTCTATATCGGCATCGATGGGACAAATGGTTACAGCCCAGTATACACAGGAGCAGTTCCTTCTGCATTACAAGGTTTGCGTTTAGTTGGCGCTTATACATTTGATTCTAAGAGCTCCATCCAAGAAATCAAACAAAACATTCCTTTATTACCATAATAAATAATGTAGGAAGCCATCATTCGGCGTAAATATAGCGGATGATGGCTTTTTTAGTGCTTGCTATTATATTCTCGAGTTCGTCACTAGACACTTATGCTCTACATCAATCGTGACAAAGACAAAAGAGATAACCGTCCTACTTTGATCAAAAAGTAGCGGCTATCTCTTTACTAGGTTATAACACGAGGATTTATTTAGTCTTCTAACTTCGTGAATTTACGTTTGATAAGCATATAAATGGCTACCAAAACAGCTCCTAATCCTGCAGTCACCGGAAGAATTGGCATTGTGTCACCTGTCTTCGGCAAATCTTTTTTATTCGTTGCTGCGTTCACTACTGGCTTTGCCTGCGCTGATGCATCGTTACTTTCTGCCAAGCTTGGAAGCGTCGGTTTGTTTGTAGCATCCTTTTCAGGTGCCACGATAACTTCTTTATCTGGATCTGTCACTTCTGGCGTAGTTGCGGCTTGTCCAAGCGTTACATTTGTCGCTGTTGCCCAGCCATTAAGCGGAAGAATCGTGTACACAGCATCTTTATCTAACGTTCCACTTACAAGATCAAAAATACCGGTCGTGCCTTGACGTGAAGAATAGCGGTACTGTGCAGTGAGTGTCGTACCATCATTTCCTTTTAGCTCTACTTGACGTCCAGCGAGTAGATCCATTCCTGGGTCTTTATCCAATGCCAACTCAAATGAAGTTGCATCAACAAACGTCGCCTTCGCAATGACTAATGGTGCCATTTCTTTTGCAATGAAAGTTGAAGTCGCCATATTTGCCCAGTCGCTTGTCACCGTGTAAGTGACACCAGGTATTAATTTTTCGCCAGCTGGTAAACGGAATTTAGGCGCTTGGCGACGATCAGAAGCTTGTGTAAATGGTACATAATTCGCTTGGAATCTATCACCATTACTTCCTGTTAGTGTCACACTGCGATCACGTAAGGATGAGATGACTTGAAATGATTTTCCATTGGCATCTTGATTATTATTATCAATAATAAATGCTTGGTCACCACGTCCACCAGCATAGGCAGCAATGATATTCGCATAATCCACCACACCATCCGCTTGGAACGACTCTAGCTCAAACGTATCATTGGTCACCTGTGCTAAATCTCGCATATTAATTTTAGCATCACTTCCAACAAAGGTTTCTACCGGCGCACCCTTATAGCTGAGCGTATAAGTTTTCCCAGGTTGTTGCACGGTCACAGGAACGATGTATGTGCTCTTAGAACCAGATTTCAGACGAGGTACATTAACAATACTTAAACCATCGCTAAATACAAAATTCTTCTTGATCGCTTCTAAATTACTGTCCGCAACTTCTTCCGCAGAAAGTGCCTCTGGAAAAATAATTTGTAGCGTCATCTTGTTCAGTGACTCAATTTTATAGGCTGCTTGTTGACCAAGTGTAACATCCGTGTTCGCTGCCCAGTTATTTTGTGGTACAATTTTATAAGCGATATCAGGATTCAGCGTTCCACCGCTCGTTACATCAAATGTTCCTGTCGCCCCTGCTCGTGAAGAAAAACGGTAACTCGCTGTTAGTTCGCTGCCATCTGCGCCTTTAAGTACGACACTTCGTCCAGCTAGCAAGTCCATTCCAGGGTCTGTCGCAAGTGTTAACTTGAACGACGTCGCATCAACAAACGCTGCAGAATCAATTGTTAGAGGCGCCATCTGACGCGCTGTAAACGAATTGTTCGTCAATTCTGCCCAATTAGAACTCACCGTATAGTGCACACCAGGAGTCAAGGTTTCACCTGCTGGCAAGCGGAATTTAGGCGCTTGACGACGATCCGATGCCTGCGTAAATGGGACATAGTTTGCCGTATACACATCACCATTATCCCCGGTAATCGTCACACTTCGATCACGTAAAGACGAAATAACCTGAAAAGCTTGGCCTGCTGCATTCTCGTTGGCATCATTGACGGTAAAAGCTTGATCGCCGCGTCCACCGGCGTAGGCAGCGATAATATTCGCATAATCTACTACACCGTCTGCTTGGAATGATTCCAGTTCAAACGTATCATTCGTCACTTGGTTCGTATCCCGAATCGGCAACTTCTCGTTACTTCCCGTGAAAGTCTGCTCTGCACCATCTTTATAGCTAAGCGTGTAGGTTGTTCCAGGGTTTTGAATCGTCACAGGAACGATATACGTATTCGTAGAACCGGATTTCAAACGAGGCACATTAACAATCTGCAATCCGTTACTAAATTTAAAATGCGCTTTAATAGCATCCAAATTACTATCTAAAACGTCTGCTGCCGGCAATGTACCATCAAACTTAATTTGCAGCGTCATCTTGTTTAGTGCGCGCAATTCCGTAATTTCTGCCGTAGTTGTAATATTCGCGGTTACAGCTGAAGCTCCGATTGGCGCCATTTGTGGAGCAACTGCTGCAAAAACGGTCGTAGCTACTAGTATAGAAGATAATACTTTTTTTGATTGTGTCATTTTAACATTCTCCTTTTGGTTACAAAAATGATTACTCTCTTTATCATAACTTCCATTTATAAACTGGAAATAAGCATGCTATTAAAAAATTATTAAGCACTATTAAATTCAAAATCATTTTTTTCTTAGTATGGAAAATTTATGATACAATTCCCATTATGTTGTTTTTATACGCTATACTTAGTATGTAACAGTTTTCACATTCCTCAAAAACAAAATCCCCTTTTACCTAAAGCTCTCTAGCGCGATCCCCCATCCCTAGAGAGTGATTACCGCCATTATTCTCTAGGAGGAGTACTTACATGAAAAAACTGATGACCCTGCTTTTAATCGTACCATTACTCGCTTCATCACTTTTGTTTCCCGTTCAAAGTGAGGCCGCTGAAATGAACTTTTCCGTAAGCGCGAACATTCCAGATAACCAAATCGATAAAACTAAGAATTATTTTCATTTGAAGCTCGCGCCTGGTCAAAAGCAAACGGTTGATGTTGTTTTGACGAATGAAACCAATCATGAACTGACCATCCTCACCTCGGTGAACACGGCTGTCACGAATAATAACGGGATTGTGGACTATAGTCAAAAAAATCCCAAGCTCGATGAAACGCTAAAGTATCCGATTTCCAAGCTCACAAAATCAGCAGGTGAAGTCGTTCTTCCCGCCTATTCGAGCAAAAAATATCCCATCAAAATCCAGATGCCGCTTGAATCATTTGACGGAACGATCCTAGGCGGTGTCTACTTCCAAGAAAAAGCACCCAAGAAAAAAGAATCTCAATCTAAGGATATTCAAATCAAGAACCAGTACGCCTATGTTATCGGCATGATGCTTTCACAAAATGACACCGAAGTGAAAGCCGATCTCACCTTAAATGACATTACACCCACGCAAATCAATCATCACAACGTTGTGACGATAAATTTACAAAATACAGAAGCTGCGATCCTCAAAGATCTCGATATAGAAGCCAAGGTTTTCAAAAAAGATGGCACGAAAGCTTTATTTGAAAGCTCTAAGCAGAACATGCGCATGGCACCAAATTCTAACTTCGACCTCCCAATCAGCTGGGACAACAGGGAATTCGCTCCCGGTAAATATCGCTTAGACCTGATTGCAACAAGTAGCGGACAAGTTTGGAAATGGTCTGAATATTTCACAATAGATAATAAAACTGCAAAAGAACTAAATGCAACAGCACTCGATATTGAAAAAGACTACACTTGGGTATACCTTGTTATCGCCATATTTGTCTTACTGCTAAGCCTGTTCCTCGTATTCTTACTAGGTAAACGCTCCAGAAAAGACGACACTGAATAAACCGAGTAGAGAGTTTGTGTAACTCTCTACTCGGTTTTTTGTTATATTTTTGATGGTGTCACGTCATTATTCCAACATCCCATAAAACATCTCCATCGCACGCTTGTTGTATGCCACATAATCAAATCGCTTATTCGGCGTGCCCTCATCCATAACGCGTAACATTTCCTCAGCCAAACTCACCACTCCATTTGGGATCAATAAGCCATAGCCATCCTCCAAAATGCTACGCGAGCCTGGAATATCTGTCGCCACAATCGCTTTTTGCAAGATAAGTGCTTCTAGTAGAACCATCGGCTGCCCCTCGTGGTTAGATGGTAAAATGAATACATCACAATATTTTAAAATCGGGAATGGATTGACAACCTGCCCGAGAAGTACCGCGTGTTTCTCCAAGCCTAATGTTACGATTTCCTCGGCTAATTCTTCTTTCAGCTCCCCATTTCCAATCACCAGTAGCCGCGCGTCATCTCGCTTTTTGACAACGTCGGCGAATGCTACAATCAATTGCTTTTGATTTTTTTCAGGAGAAAGTCGCCCTATCGTCAAAAAATAAAACGCACCCTCATCCAATTGGACGTCCATCTGCTCCTCTGACGCTGCAAGCACCGTCTCATAATCCAGCGAATTATGCACAAAAACCATTTTTTCTGCGCTATTCTCTACTAAATGCCGTAATTTCGCTTCGTTCAAATCCCGCGTATGCTCCGCCACCGAAACGATTTTATCAAAATAATTATACAACAGGAAAATCACATTTAAATCCACGCGATGTTTGTAGTCCACGCCTAATTTTTTACGGTACTCCTGCATCATCTCGTTATGCTGATAAATCAATTTGCGTTCTGCGCCAGATGTCGCAAGCAACAAGGTCCAGTACTTAAAATAACCATCGAAATCAATCGCAATATCAATCTTTGTTTGCCCTAAAATACGACGTAATTCGCGCTCATATAACTGCTTCACCTCATCTTCTAAAAAACCATCGGGACCAAACTCGACATATAACTCGTGGCTTGCCGTGAAAAGTCGTTCTTCCGCGTTGCTCTCATCCGCCGTTCGTAACATCCCGCCAACAACTGTTAGCCGCAAAACACGTGGATCCAATTTTTCAAAATTCCGTTTACAGTCATCGTGAAGCCTCTCCGTATCGATCACAATGACACGGTAGCGTTCATAATCCAAATTATGCAACAAATTAATCGCCGACGTCGTAATCCCATTATTCTTAAAACCACCGCAATACATCAAAATCGTCTTTTTCGCATTGTTAGCTTGTTTCGGCGACAATAAATTACCCGCCCATTCTTTCGTTGAAATCACCGCTCCTGACATAACTTCTCGCAAATCAAGCGGTAGCATCTCATCTGTCACAATATAATCCGCGTGAAGCAAACTCCGCACTAATAAAGGCTCTAAAACCTCACCTTGATAAAAATGAATATACGTTTGCTCGTCCTTTTTGATAAAATAATTTGGCATCGCGCGCTCAGACACAACGTACGCCGCGCTTGCCAAAGCTTTATCGCTCACAGGCTCTAGTGATGTGTCTGCAAAAGCGGGATGCCCCATTATACTTTCTATAAAAACCTCACGATCCGACACAATGACGACGCTATTTTTTCGAATCGGTTCTTGGGAATAGTATTTCAAATAACGCTCTCCCATCTGAATCCGCCTCCTCACATTTCTTAAAATATTCCCGTTCTGTTTTTTTCCAAACGAAAAGGGCAGCTAGTCGCAAAACTAACTCCCCTTTTCAAGTCCTATTATTGTAGTAGTGCTTGTCCAAAATATTCTCCTGCTTGAATCCCGCCCTGACAGGCAAATAACGCATTGCCAATCGGGATCGTATATTCGTTTAGCTTGTCCATTTTTCCCATCACGTGAAGCATTGGTAGGTACTGCGTTTCTGGATTCTGCGTGAAACAGATGAATAGCAAACCGGCTTCGAGACGACCTGTTTTCGCGTCTACACCAGAAGTATAAGAATAAGCACGGCGATGCATCTGTTGCTTCGTGTCCTTCGCCAAGCGTACGTGGGCATCGGTAGGCAACTTTGCCGGATTCACCTTATCGTGCTCCTTTTTCTTCCCATAAGGCGCGCCAGAATGCTTGTGACGCCCGAACGTGTCTTCCTGATCCATCAGCGACGAGCGATCCCAAACCTCGAGTAGCATCTGAATTTTGCGATAGCCAAGATACGAACCGTTCTTCATCCACGCTGGCTCATCCGCCGCCGCCCAAACAACATCTGCAAAACCTTGTTTCGAAGCATGGTCGACATTCGCCGTCCCGTCCTTAAAGCCAAACAGATTGCGCGGTGTTTCCCCTTCTGGAGAGCGAATGAATCCTTCCTCCAACCAACGCACCGTCGCCACTCCCGTCGCTAACCGGATGAAATTCCTGACTCCATGGAACGCGACCTGCTGATCATCCGCACAAACCTGCATGCAAAGATCCCCATCACTATACGCCGCATCCAAACTATCATGCGCCATGTGCGGCACAGTCACTAAATGTTTCGGACGCTTCGCATTCACACCAAAACGATCCCGTCCATTTTTCATAAAGAAGCTCGCGCCATATCCAATTGTCACCGTCAGATTTCCCGTACCAAGACCGTCCGCTTCACCCGTATCACTCGGCGGTAACATGTCATTATCCGCATCACTAAGCGCACCACCACTCGCCGTCAAGTCAGCAAACTTCGTCCACTTTTTAAAAAGCGCAATCACATCCGCCTTGCTCTCCGTCTCCAGATCAAAGCTCGCCAAATAGCAATACGTCTGCTGCTCCGTAATAATCCCAGCCTGCGTCTTCCCATAAAACGGCACGCCCTCATCAGCCTGCGCCATCTCCTTATCAAACACCTTATCGACCTGATCCACCACGCTCAAAATACCGCCAAGTCCAGTCGCCCCGATCGCGATTCCCGTCCCAGCCACAGCCGACATTTTCAACATTTCTCGTCGCGTCATTCCGTCCTTTTTCGAAAGATCCTTTTGGCCATCCGTTTTATTCTTCATCTGCCTTTTTCAGCTCCGTTTATTAAAAGATTTTCCCCGTCTGTGCCATCAACTCCGACAAATGACTCAACTGATTACTAATCTCACGAATCTGCTCCGGCGTCAGCTTCTCATACGACACATAATTCCCGTCCGTATTATACTTCGCAAGCGTATCCTCCATCTTCACAAACGCGTCATCAATTTGTTGCGTCAAATTCTTATCATTTGCGTTCAGCGCTGGAATAATCGCTTGATAAACGACCTTCGAACCCTCCACATTCGCCGCCAAATCCACTAAATCCGTATGCGAATAAGCTTCCTCTTCCCCCGTAATCTTCGTAGTTGCCGCTTCATTCAAAAGTTCCATCGCGCCCGCCACCATCGGTTTAGGCTCCAATTTCAACTTGCCAACTTCCTTCTGCAATGCCAAGCTATCCGTCCTCAACTGATCTGCATATTTATCCATCCCAGTAAGCGTATTATCCGCCCACATCGCCTTCTCAATTCTATGGAAACCAGTCCAGTCCGCCCCATCTTCCACATCATTAACACGCGCATCAATCTTCGGATCTAAATCCCCAAAAATCTCCGCAATCGGTTCAATACGCTCATAATAAACACGCGACTTCGAATAATATTCCTTCGCCTTCGCCATATCTCCAGCCTTCACAGCATCCGTAAAGATTTTCGTATCCGCTACAAAAGCACCCGTTTGTTCCACCACATATTTCGAATAATTATCCACCGCGTTGTCCAATACTTCCGATGTCTTCGCCTTCGTTTCCTTCGCGTTCCCAACCGCATCAAGCGACGTCTTCAAACCAGCCGCATTCGTTGCCAGTTCCGCATAATCCAATTTATCACGCTTCGACATATAGAAAATCGGTGTCTCAAACTTCTCCACATCCGTGTACTGAATCGGGTACAAATCACGCACATTGTTCTCAAAAGCCAACCAATGTTTATGCATCGCCGCCGCGCTTGCCTTCAAGTCTGCGTCATTTTTCGCCGTAATATTCTTCTCTACGGTCGCCAACTCATCCTGCATCTGTTTCACTTCTTTTTTCACAGCCGTTGCTTGTTTACTTTCCGTCTGCTCCTTTTTCGCGTCCGTTTTCACACTATCATCACTCGCCGCGTCCGAATTACACGCCGCAAGTACCACTGTCACCGCGAATACCGACATAAACAACATACCTAATTTTTTCATCCACTTACTCCCTTACTCGGCCAACTGTTTCATAGCCCGTTTTTTTAAACCTGATCTTACTAAAATAAACAGTGCCACCACCACAAAAATCAGCTGCGGCAAAATACTGTACCACGATGGATAAATGCTGAGCGCTGGAATCGATGGCAAATAATCCTGCACCGTCGCTGGAATCACGCCTGCCAGTTGCAAACTATGAATCCCCGAGCCCATAAATTTAAAGCACAGATAAAACACGATCGCAGCAGAAATCCTGAAAAACGGTTTCAGCGGTATGTGCACACTAAATTTCAACATCACGATCGCAATCACAAGCAGAACGCCCAGCCCAACTAGAATTCCCGTGACCAATTCCGTTGTCGACATCCGCCCAACCATACCGATCAAAAAAATCACCGTTTCCAATCCTTCTCTTAAAATCGCCAAAAATGCCAAAATAGCGAACGAAATCATTTTTCCATTCGAGATCGCTTCATCACTTTTCGATGCCATGTAATTATTCCATTTTGCCATGTCCGAGTTACTATGTAGCCAATAACTCACATAAAGCATCATCAAGCTTGCAATCACGCCAGTCCATCCATTAATCAGCGTACTATTATTTCCAAAAGCAAGCGTCGATAGCCAAATCGCTACGATCAGACCGAGAACAAGGCTGGTCAATAATCCAACCGTCGTGCCACCGATAATCCAGCGCCTAGCGTTCGGCGTTTTTGCGCGCTTCGCAAATGTCAGTAGCGTTGCCACAATCAAAAGCGCCTCTAAGCCCTCACGAAATGGTATCAGTGCCGCATCAAACCAAGTATATGTAACGTTCGCAAACGGTTTTAGCGTATCCTCCATGCCATCCAGAACGTCTGCCGTGCGCGCCTGATTTGTAGGATCTTGCACATAAGCCGCGAGCAACATCAAATCGCGCTCCATGTTATCGTACGCGACTTGCGACTGGCTGACCACATCACCTTCCACCGAAAGCCACTGCTTCTGCAAATCCTGCACTTGCTGATCCGCCGCACCCCAGTCCTCATTTTTCACGAATTCACGCGTCTCGCCTAGCTTCTTAATATAACTCGCAAGCGTAATCTTCGTCTTCCCATCGTTGTCCGTATACGTCCCGTCCCGATAATCCCGAAGCAACCCATCCAGCGTATGCAAACCTTCCGTCCCAACTTTCGCCTCCCCATTCAAAATCGCGAGCGTGATTACCGCCACCTGCCGATCCATCTGTTGCGCCAAATCATAAGACTTCCCTTTCACATCCTGCTTACTCCGCGTCCACCACAACTTCCCATCCCGAAAAGCCTCTTTTGCCTGTACAAAATCCGATTTTTCAAGCGCCGTAAGCGCTTTTGTCACAGCCTTCTCCGGCACCGAAACATCCGGCTTTTCCGCTGCACTAGCACCACTTGGAAAAAGTAGCACACCAAAACAAAGCAGCAAAGCCATCCAAACTCGCGATTTCAAGAGCTCATCTCCCCTCAATTGAAAATGATTATCATTATCATATAACTACATCCCAAAAAAGTCAATTCAAAATAGAAAACAATTGACAACAGCTCTAATCAGACGTACAATCAATTGATAATGATAATCAATCCCATTTGAGAAAAATCAGATTAAAAGGAGGTACATAGAAATGGCACTAGGACCAGCAAGTATCGTACTTATTGTCGGCGCCGCCCTCGTTATTTTTGGGCCAAAAAAATTACCCGAACTCGGCCGAGCAGCTGGAGATACGTTGCGCGAATTCAAGAACGCAACCAAAGGCATGATGGATGAACACAAAGAAACACCGATCGAAGAACCGAAAGAAGAAAAGGAACTAACTAAATGACTGACCGTCCAATGGCGCTCACCAAGCATTTGCAAGAATTACGCGCAAGGCTTATTTTCGTGTTTATCGCCTTTTTTGCCGCCTTCATTGTTGGGATGCTAGTGGCCAAACCACTCATCCTGTTCCTACAAAAAGACGAGATGCCCGTCACGATCACCATGAACGTTTTCAAAGTTACCGACGCCTTCTCGATCTACATGCAATTCGCGTTTGTGATCGCCCTCATTCTCATCGCACCATTTGCATTATACCAACTCTGGGCGTTCATCAAACCCGGCCTTTATCAGCACGAACAGCGAGCCACATTGCGCTACATCCCTGTTATCTGCCTCCTGTTTCTGATTGGCGTCGCCTTCTCCTACTTCGTCGTTTTCCCATTCGTTCTCACATTCATGCTCGAATTCGGCGAACAACTCGGCGTCCAAAACACAATCGGCTTAACAACCTACTTCCAGTTCATGCTCCAAACAATACTGCCATTCGGTGCACTCTTCCAGATGCCACTACTCATCGCATTTCTAACACGCCTATCACTCGTCAATCCAATCATCATGCGCCGCTTTCGTAAATACGCTTACTTCATCCTGCTCGTCATCGCCGGCCTCATCACACCACCAGAACTACTCTCCCACCTGCTCGTGACGCTACCGCTCATCCTCCTTTACGAATGCAGCATCATCATCTCCAGCCTTACATATCAAAAAATGCACGCAAAAACAACCTGAAAAGTGGACCGCCAAATCCAGATTTTCAGGTTGTTCTTTTTGTCTAACTCTAGACTACTTTAGTAAAACCGTACCTTTCGTTTCCGTAATTCTTGTGCCAGTCGCATTTGTTGCCTTTACTACAAAATGACTGCCCACGCTTTGAAGAGCCTCTACTCCACCTACATAAATTCTAAATGTCCCGTTTTCATTCACTTGTCCGACTCGATACAATCTTCCAACTTCATCATGTACCGCTATTCTCGATGTTTCCTCAGCCACCGTCCCTGTCATATACGTTTGACCTAGCTGATAGGGATCCACTTCCGGTGCTGGAAATTCTTTCACTTTCCCCATCGTTACTTCACTTAAGCCATTATTCGCATCACGCGCGACAATACCAAATGATGCTCCCGCTTCTGTTAATGCCTCTACATCATTGGCATAAATACTGTAATTCCCATTATCATCAATATCACCAATTCGAACGACGTGCCCATTAATCGTAAGCATCACATTCCTAGTCCCAGCGGATACCGTTCCTCTTATATAAGCCGAACCCATGTAAAAATCTGAAACTTTTGGCGCTGGTAGTTGTCCAGCTACACTAACTATCACGGCCTCACTTTCATCGCCATTTTTTGCTTGCGTAATAGACAATTTTGTTCCAATTATTTGCTTCGGAATGGCCACTTCAAAACTACCGTCATGTGCGACTTCTCCGCTTGCGATCTCCTTACCGTTTGCTTTGACACTGATTATTGCACCTGCCACCCCATTTCCAGTCAATTCCGTGCTATTATTATCCAAACTATTGATATTGGTTGGCTTATCTAAACCTTTTGCTACAGTCACTTCGACATGGTTACTCAAAACTTTATTTTCCTCTTGGTACACGTACAGTTTTGTGCCCTCCGCTTGTTTAGGAATCGTTACTTGGAATGTCCCATCACTCTCAATGAGTTGCGTTCCAACCTTCGTCAACGTGCCTACTTCTTTAACCCAGACCTGCGCCGTTGCACCAGGAGTTCCTTTACCAGTAACCTTCGTACTATTACTAGTTACATAATTCACATTCTTAACCAGATCAGGAGCTACGACAACCGCCTCACTAGTAATATTTACTCCGCCTAAACTAGATGAAGTTCTCACTATATCACCTACTTTTAGCGCCAGAACACCCGTTTCCCAATTACCGCCATCATCAGCACGTACATTTGCTACAGTTCCTGCGCCACCCCCTTCGTTTTTATGAAAAACACTCACAAAAACGGTTGCTTTCGGTGTCGCTTTCCCCGATATTTTTGTACTCCCTTTATAAAGACCTGCTGTTATTGTTGGTGCTAATATATCTTTAGCCTCGCCAACCTCTACCTCAGTCACTTCACTTTCTTCCCCATTCCTCGCTTGACTGATAAACAGTTTACTGCCTTTTGGCTGTTTTGGAATCGTAACTTCAAAAAAACCGCCTGTAGGAATTGTAGCTGATCCAAGCTCACTTCCACTGCTCGTTTTAATACTAACTTTGGCCCCCGCACTTCCCAATCCAGTCACCTTTGTACTATCATTATTTAAGTCGTTAATAAATATAGGCGCTCCCATTCCTACTGTATACGTTTTTGTCTCCATCATTTCCAGACCTAAAGTAGCTCTGATTTGTATTTTTTGCCCTTCTTGTAGTAACAATCCACGTTCAACTTTCCAGTTCCCATCATTTCCTGCATGCTTTGTCGTCATTAATTGCCCATCAATAAATAATTCAATTTTCGTTCCTGGTATAGACTGACCAGAGATAGACTCCTTCCATGCCTTTAATGGTGATGTGATATGAACATACAGCTCGTCCGTTTTCGCGCGTGTAAATAAGCTCTGATTAGATTGCATTGTGTTCTCAGTCGCTTTAGCTTGAGGTGTTTCAGGTGCTAACCACAACGTCCCTTCTAACGACGCAACCGTCATTCCAATTATGAGTGATGTTTTAAATATTCTTTTCTCCATTTTCATAATCTCCTTTTTATTCTATTTGATACTCCTATTATATACTTGTAATCCTATTTAATATGTAGATAAATTAACAATTTTAATTAGGCCACCCCTCGCCAGATAGCGCTTTCTTTTTACGGATATAAAAATTAAGAAAGCCGATGGTTACTCTCCTTTTTCCGAACGAGCTACATAACTACCCATCCTCGACAGAAAAGTACATCGACTTTCTTCAACCTATTTATCTTCCGCCTTGCGCCGATACCAAAAATAAAACATCGCAAGCGGCCACCAAAGCACTCCAAAAATAGGGAATATACACCATAAAACATCTGGCGAATACATCACATTCACAACGATAAATAAAATAATAAGTAACGCCGATCCCCATATCGAAAATCCTAAGTTTACTTTCGCTAGTTCCCGCCGTTTCTTCGTATTCGGCTTAGCCACTTCGAGTTCCGCGATAATCTCATCGATATCACCAAACTCAATAATCGCCTTGTTCACCGCGTCCTCTTCTGACTTACCTTCCTCCATCAAGTCCGCCACTTTTTCCGCTAAATTATACGTAATCTCTTCCTTGACCTGCGCTGCCTGATCGCTTTCCGGAACATTCTCAAATAGCTTCTCCACAAATTCTGTTATCCTATTCACTAATCAATCTCCTCCAAAAAAAGGTTCATAATACCCTTTATCTCTCGCCATTCCCGCGCCATCTCACTCAAATAAGCACGGCCGAGACTCGTAATCATATAATATTTTCGCTTCCCACCATGCGAGCGTTCCCCGAAATACGACTCAATCAACTGTTTCTTCTCCAACCGCTGAAAAACCGCATACAGCGTCGCCTCTTTAATTTGGAAGCGATCACCCGTCCGTTCACTAATTTGCTTCGAGATTTCATAACCATAAGAATCCCCATCCGCCAAAATTCGCAAAATAATCGAGTCCACATGCCCTCTTAAAATATCACTACGAATCAAAATCACCCCTCAAATTACTCTACCAGATAGAATTATAATCTCCCTTAACTTTACCACCCGAACCCCCATCTGTCAAAACTTTTTGCAACCCACAAAAATTCATGATACGCTTATAAAAAAGGAGATGTTTCCCAATGAAACTAAAACTAGACAAAACCAACTACACCATCGCAAAATTCCAACCAGATTTTCCAGTTCCGACCTGGTTCCAAACCGATAAGGCAACGTTCAAAAGCATCACGTACACCGATGAAGAATGCTCCATCATCATGCCAACCGAGCACCTTGACGCGACAGAAGCGCAATCCATAGAATCCGACTGGTTCCTCCTAAAAATCGAAGGAATCCTCGACTTCTCCCTAACCGGCATCCTACACAAAATAGCTACCCCACTCGCCGAAAAAGAAATCAGCATCTTCGCCGTCTCCACCTACAACACCGACTACATCCTCATGAAGCAAGCCAATCTAGAACTCGCGGTCACGACTCTAACAACCGCCGGCCACCAAATCACAACATAACAAAAAAACACGATTCCCTGGTTTTAGAGAATCGTGTTTTCCTATGAAATCTCGCATTCACCGCTAAATCAGCAAGGACCGAGAAATGCTTAGCTGCTAGGCAAAGGCGAGTACTGGAGCGGAATGTACGACCTGTACAAGAGCACCGGAACGGAGCCTTTAACGACGCAGATAAGCGTTTCTCGGTCCTTTGCGCCTCTTGCGTTACTGGTTGGTGGAGGTAGCAGCAGCAAGTGTCACCGTCGTTGTTTCCTTCTTACCGTCACGATAATACTTCACTTCCATCTTATCGCCAACCTTGACATCATTCGAATATAGAATTTGACGTAGTGTCATCGAGTTTGTTACTTTTTTACCGTTCATTTCAACGATAACATCATATTCTTTCAAACCAGCTTTGTCAGCGGAAGAACCAGAAACGACTTGTTGTACCATCGCACCATAATCCACGCCATCTGGTAATTTCAATACTTGCTGTTGTTGCACTTCTGGAATCGTATCTACGTCACGCAATGTCACTCCAAGCGATGGACGCTCCACTTCTCCATTTTTCTCTAATTGCTCAATAATTGGCTCAACCGTATTAATTGGAATTGCAAAACCGATACCTTCCACATTTTCCGTCGAAATCTTCATCGAATTAATACCGATAACTTGGCCTTCGATATTGACTAGCGCACCACCACTGTTCCCAGGGTTAATCGCAGCATCGGTTTGAATAACCTCAGCTTCCCAATCCTCCGTACCATCACCATTCGTATCAACAGGCACCGTACGATTTAAACCAGAAATAATACCTTCCGTTACCGTTCCAGCAAATTCAGTTCCAAGTGGACTACCAATCGCAATCGCCGTTTCGCCGACTTTCAGCGCATCAGAATTACCAAACTCAGCAATCTTCGTCACATATTTATCACTAATCTCAAGAACCGCCAAGTCATTCCATTTGTCAGTTCCAACAAGTTTCGCTTCCGATTTCTTGCCATTCGAAAACTTCACTTCTAATTTATTGGCACCTTCTACAACATGATTATTCGTCACGATGTAGGCTTTACCATTCGATTTCTTATATACAACACCAGATCCGGATGAAGCCTCTGCTTCCGCTGATGCATCTGTACTAATCGATGTTCCAGCCTGGTAATTCAAGACACTCACAACAGAATCCTGTACTTTTTCAAGCGCTTTTGTCGTGCTCGTCGTATTTTCAACGGTTACTTTTTTCGTTTCGCCGCTACCAGTAGATGTTGTGTTTGAAGTCGTGTTCGTATTATCATCATGAAGCGCGCCCCATGAGAAGCCCAACACGATCAAAGCACCGATTAAGACACCCAGAAGCCCTGTTAAAAAGACCGCTAGCATCGTTTTCTTCTTGCCTTCTTTTTTCGGTGGCTCACTACCATTTCCGCCTCCGCCAGTACGCGTTGGAGGGACCGGTGGAACAACATTATTCCCACCATCACTGTTTGTCGGCGCCGGCTTTACTTCCGGTTCACTAGCCGCAGCATCAAAGAAAGCATGCGTTGAACTCGCTTCAGCCTCTTCCTTCGTTGCCGTTGCAAATGGTTCACCTTCTGGCGTTACACCTTCTGCAGAATGCACAGCTTCGACTGGGATATCACGTGCAACTTGCGGCTCAGGTGACGTATGTACCGCCGCATCCCCAGTTGGTTCAGATTTTTCGTAAGATTGTGACTCTGGTAACTTCTCAGGAGAAGCCCCACTTGCTAGTTCATCATTATGTGTTTCCAAGTCTTTGTTTTTCTCATCCATGCATTATTCATCCCTTTCCAAATTGTAGACGTGTCCATATAGCTATTCTATACCCTAATTATGAAAAAACTATGAAATTTTATTAAAATTTTTGCTACAACTCACATTAAATCGTAAAAATGGAGGTCGGAACCTCTGGATCGGTATCAAAAAGGTCCACTTGTTCACCGACGATGATACCCTCACCAGCCAATGTTTGCGAAACTGCCATTCTCGCCAAATCCTTCATGTTGTTATCTTTGCTCAAATGCCCAAGATAAATCCGCTTCGTCGCGTCCCCAATCACTTCGCTCATCGCAATGGCAGCATCCTCATTCGAAACGTGACCTTCATCACCCAAAATACGACGCTTCACATTCCAAGGATAACGCCCCATCCGTAGCATTTCCACATCATGATTGCTCTCAAAAAGGTATGCATCCGCGTTCGCAATATGCCCCTTCATACGGTCACTTACATAGCCTGTATCCGTAATCATGACGAACTTTTTCTTCCCACTGTGAAAAATATAAAACATCGGTTCAGCCGCATCATGCGAAACACCAAACGATTCCACTTGCAGGCTCCCAAATGATTTTACCGTCTCCATGTCAAACTGAAACTTCTGCTCACTATTTATTTCACCAATCGTCGTTTCCATTGCAGCCCATGTTTTAGCATTCGCGTAAACTGGTACCTCGTAACGTCGCGCCAGCACACCAAGTCCTTTAATATGATCCACATGCTCATGCGTCACTAAAATCGCATCCACATCCGCCATGCTGCGTCCAACTTCGCTAAACAAATGCTCAATCTTCTTGCCACTCAAACCACAATCCACTAAAATCGTCTGATCCGCCGTCTCAATCAACGTCGCATTCCCGGAACTGCCACTTGCTAATATACTAAAGCGGAGCTGATCCGTTGCCTGACTTGCTATCTTGATTTCCTTTGCAAACATTTTTCACAAGCCCCCTTAAAATTCCATAATCTTATTGTACAACTAAAAAAGCACAAATGCACGAAAAAAGGAGATCCTCCTTATAAATCAAGGTGCTCCTCTTTCCTAGTTTAGCGGGACAATTCCTCATTGTGCAATCTCTCCGCTGATTGCCTCTGAGTATTCGTCTGTTCATCACTCGTGTTAATAACAGACCCCTCCAACCCATTCACAAGGAAGAACGTCGTCTGCTTATCGTGTTTCACTTCAAACGCCCAAACCGGCAAATACACATCCGAACTTGGCAAACTAACCAAATTATAATAACCAAGCGTCGTATTCACAATCTTACTATTCTGTTTCAAATCACCATGTTGATGAAGTACCTCTAGCGCATCCGTTCCTGAAATCACATCATCCTTTTCATCGAACAGCTGCGTATCACCAAGCATCGTTTGCTGATAGGAAATAACCTCATTATCCTTATTCAAATTAAACACAATCTGCCCATTCGCATTAAACAACACAGGCCGTCCATCAATTTTCTGATTAAACGTCATCTCACGTCTATCAGCATTATAACTCCAATACGTATACCGATCCCCTTCAAAAACATCACTCTTCAAAAATGGCAACAAGTCTGCACCATACTTCTCAGGATCAATTTTCACAGGTTTGGTTAACACCGAATAAATACGCTGATCCGCATTCATAACCGAGATCTTTTGCCCTTTCAAACCATTGATATCTTTCTGCGTAAAAGCAATCGGCTCCGTGGATAAATAGGAACCTTTCTCTGGATTAGACGGAATTTTGCCATACGTAATATTTTCTGATTTCAGCTTTTCTTCCAGCGTTTGACTAACAAGCGGGGTTGGTGCAGAAGACATTCTAGAATCTATGAACAACACCAATAAGAAAATATCTAAAATTAAAAAGGCGATAATAAAGATGGTTTCTGTTTTCTTCCAATCCATTACGATTCGCCTCCCACTACAGGAGTCCAAGTACCGTTATACTTGTAAAACCATGCCGGCTTCAATTCCACAACACGATTGTAACTATTATTATTCTGCTCGTATCCCATCACATACCCAGGAACAATCATTTGAATATCATTGGGTTCCACTGTCTTAATTAGATTTTCGTAAACGCTCACCGAACTCGGCAACGTCACTTCTTTTGACTCCGTCGTAATTTGCGCACCTAGTTTAAAAAACGGACGCTGATATTTATACACACTTTCCGTCCCTTCCGAAACCAGGATCTGCGACATCCCATCGTCATTAAACACAGGTAACCCTTGCACAAATAAGGAAAACGCCGTCGTCGAATTATCCGCTGCATAGCCCGAATAATAATAGTTTCCAGTCCAGCCCCAATGATCATTAATAAAATTAAAACTTGCCTGAATTTGCTCCGACTTCATCGCACTGCTCAGCTGCGACGTATCCCTACGTTCCTGTGCTGGATCAACATAGGTCAGCACCTTCGCATCTGGATTTATCGTCATCGAACTCGAACCATTGGTAAATGAGTTATCTTGCCCCTTCACCTTGCTACCATCACCAAACAAAGCATTTTTAAACAAGCCAATATCGATCGTCTCAATCACATACTGCTGCTGTCTCAACTTCACTGGCGCATTGCTGAGAAATAAATACTGTTTATTTTTATAAACCTCATCCACTGGTGCTAAAACAGTTTTCTGCTCCGTCAAAATTTGCTTCAACATATTCACTTGGTCCTGCTGAACCGAACCTTGATAAATTTGCTCATTGGAATCATTGCCAAAATAAACCGAGAACAAGCCATTCTCCGACTTAGTCAAATTAAACGTAATCCGATTAAACGAATTCAAATCAAAATTATCACCTTTCAACCTGAAAACCTGACTATAGATCGAAAGCGGCACAGCATTCGGAAAAACAAGCTCCACAGAGTCATCCTGATGCATCATTTCCTGATAGCTTGCATTCATTTTATCCGTTCGTACCAATTCAGAGAAATCAAACGTCGTACCAGCTTTCACAAGTGCGTTGATCATCGTTAAATTTTGCGTCACGTAATTACTCTCATTTTGATGCAAATACACCGCGGTCGGTCTAAAAACCTGTTCCGGCTGCCTTAATTTTGCAATCTGCTCTTTCTTCACCGTTTCATTATCAATTACTTCATAATCTGGCTGCACTTTCCAGAGGCTATAACTTAGGAAAACACTAATAACTACAAGAACGGTGAGGATAATACCTCTTATTTTTGTACCTTTCATTCCCAATCATCCTCCGGTAAATCATTGTATGGCAATGTAAACGAAATCGTTGTTCCTTTGCCACGATTACGCTCAGCCCAAATCTCGCCCCCATGTGCTGTAATGACATCACGCGCAATCGCAAGTCCTAGACCTGTTCCACCCATTTCCCGTGACCTCGCCTTATCCACACGGAAGAACCGATCAAACACTTTCGTCAAGTCCTCCTCAGGAATTCCCATACCTTCATCACTAATACTAATCTCAATCTCATCCTCACGCTTGCGCAAGTAGAAACTGATTCTGCCACCATCTGGTGAATATTTATTTGCATTCGAGATAATGTTATCCATTACCTGCATAATCTTATCCTCATCAATTTCAATAATAACCGGTTCACGCGTAAAATGACGCTTGTACGTAATATCATCCTGCTTCATCATTTCAAACCGATCAATAATATGATTAAAGAAGTCGTTAAAATTCACAAAACTCTTCTCCAAATTCGTACGACCGCTGTCCATCCGTGACAGTTTCAAGAGATCATTCACCAAGCGAATCATTCTCTCCGTCTCACTTTGCGTTACTTCTAAGAAACGTGGAGCAATCTCTTCATCACGCCAAGCCCCATCACTGAGCGCTTCTAGATAACTGCGCATACTGGTGAGTGGCGTCCTGAGTTCATGTGAGACATTCGATACAAAGTCGCGACGTTCCTGATCCACTTTTTCCTGATCGGTAATATCATGCAAAACAGCAATAATCCCGTTGACAAAACCAGTTTCCCGCTGGATTACCGACAAATTAGCCCGTAATACATACGGTTCCTCAAACGTACTGCGATCCATTGTTAACGGCTCTTCTAGCTCCATCAAATCATCAAATGAATACTCTTCGGAAACTCCGAGTACGTCAATGATTGGTTTCCCATTCGCACTTTCATGGGCCGCTTTCAACATTTTCTCAGCCGGCGTATTAATCAAAATCACCTTACCGCGGCGATCCGTTGCAATCACGCCATCTGTCATATAGGAAAGTACCGACGACAACTTCCGGCGTTCCCCTTCCGTCATCGCTTGCGCCTCTTGCACCCGTTTCGTGAGCGCATTAAACGACTCCGCCAATTGCCCGATTTCATCCATGCCGTACACCTTTACCTTACGCGTATAGTTTCCACGCGCCATTGCAAAAGCCTGCCGTTTCATATCTGTAATCGGCTTCGTAATCGTTCGCGACAGCAAAATTCCCAGTATCGCCGTAATAATCATCGCGAGGAGCGTCCCTGTTATGAAAATACTCGTAATACTATCAACCTGCTCATAAACCGACTCAATATCCGTAGCCAAATAGATGGCGCCAATAACCTCTCCTTTTGAAGTAATCGGAGAAACATCCACCCAAATTTGCCGTTTTGGATTTTTCCCCATGAAGATTTTATTTTCGCCATTCCCGCTATTTATTGTATTTTTAATCATCTTATTCGTCGAAACCTGCCCAACAATACCTTGATTGTCCACATCCGACGTCCCGATGATCTTCATTTTGTTGTCCACGACTAATACGTCTTCAAAATCATTGCTACCACGAACGAAATCGAGCAACATAGCTTGGATGTCGCTCTCGAGTTTCGTCTGGTCATCATTCGTATATTTCAACATCTCTTCACGAACATTATATTCTAGCAAATTCACACTGTTGGTAATCGCTGTTTTAAAGTTCTTCTCCAACTGATCCTGCAATTCCCGCACAAAATAAGCGCCAATAACCTGCATCGCTACTAAAATAAGCAGTAGATAAATCATTACAAACCTAAATTGGACCGATTGAAAAAACTTCATTCTCCGCATAATCTTCTACTCCTGCTCAGGATTTCGTAAATAATAGCCTACTCCCCGTCGTGTTACAAGCCATGCTGGATGACTCGGATTATCCTCGATTTTCTCACGTAAACGACGAACAGTCACATCCACCGTACGTACATCGCCAAAATAATCATAACCCCAAACGGTCTGTAACAAATGCTCCCGCGTCATGACTTGCCCCATGTGTTTCGCTAAATAATGCAGTAATTCAAATTCACGATGCGTCAGCTCAATCGTCTCACCGCGTTTCGATGCCACATAAGCATCCGGATGAATAATAAGCGAACCTACCTCCAGTTCGCTATTTTCTTCCGCCTCTGATGTGGCATTCGCAGTTGAACTATGACGGCGTAAATTAGCCTTAACACGAGCAATCAGCTCTCGATTGCTAAATGGCTTCGTCACATAATCATCCGCGCCTAATTCTAGTCCAAGTACCTTGTCAATTTCAGAATCCTTGGCCGTCACCATAATAATTGGCATATCATATTTCTTACGCACTTCACGGCATACCTCAATCCCATCGCGACCAGGCAACATAATATCTAATAAAATCAAATCAGGTTGGATCTCTTCCACAAGCTCAATCGCCTCATCACCATCATATGCGCAATAAACATCAAAGCCCTCTTTATTCAAATTAAATTTCACAATATCAGCTATCGGTTTTTCATCATCTACAACCAGAATTTTTTTCTCTGCCATATCGTTTCAGTCCTCCCATTTATAAAATCGCAATTAAAACGATCTTCTTTTCATCTTACAGACATATCAAAGTTTTATATTATAGATCTCAGTGTCTCACATACTCACATTGTGTGCTTACATTCTTAGATGCCCTCAGTTATGTATGCACGTACTCATTATAGCATATATCCTGTTGTTAGGAAAAGTTAGCGTTTTCTACCTAATAACTAATTAAAAAAGGAACCTACATTGTTAAATATTTATTGGAATAGCCTCACAAAAAAAGTTACTAGCGCCGAGACTAGTAACTCTTTACTTATTCCTATTTAATCAAAAAGCGGACTCACTGATTCATTCTTGTGTACGCGAACAATTGCTTCGCCAAGTAATGGTCCCACTGATAATTGTTCAATTTTATCGATCCACTTGTCTTCTGGTAGTACAAGTGAATTGGTAACGATCAATTTCTCAATCGCTGAGTTGTTGATGCGTTCTATCGCTGGCCCAGATAAGACGGGGTGCGAACAACATGCATATACTTTCGTTGCTCCGCTCTCAATCAAAGCGTTCGCAGCAAGCGTGATCGTCCCTGCGGTATCAATAATATCATCAATTAAAATAGCTACCTTACCTTCCACATTACCAACGATGTTCATTACTTCGGCCACATTGGGACGCGGGCGACGTTTATCAATAATGGCAATGGGCGCTTTTAAACGATCTGCCATTTTGCGGGCTCTCGTCACACCACCATGATCTGGCGACACAACAACCAAATCTTCGTCGATATGGTGCGAGCTGAAATAGTTGGATAACAAACGAACTGCGTTCAAGTGATCAATCGGAATATCAAAGAAACCTTGAATTTGCGGTGCATGAAGGTCTAGTGTAATCATGCGTGTAGCTCCTGCTTTTTCAATCAGATTCGCTACGAGTTTTGCCGTAATAGGCTCACGGCTGCGCGCTTTACGGTCTTGACGAGCATAACCATAATACGGCATCACAATATTAATTGTTTTTGCTGAAGCTCTCTTAAGTGCATCAATCATGATCAAAAGTTCCATCAGATTTTGGTTTACTGGAAAACCAGTGGATTGTACGACATAGACGTGACAACCACGGATACTTTCTTCAATATTAATCTGAATTTCGCCATCACTAAAATGGGTCACGCTGGACTTCCCTAAATTAATTCCTGCCACTTCCGCGATTTCCGCCGCTAGTGCTTGGTTGGAATTTAAAGAGAAAATTTTTAACTTCGGATCAAAATAATCGTTAGACATAATCAGCCTCCACATAGATTTTATATAATTTTTTAGTTCATAGATTGTTTTGGAGCTGTTTTTTAGAACGCACAACTCCATATGCAAAGGATCAAAAAATGCGTTCATATCCCTTTTTGTATAAGATTTAATGTTGTTAGAACTTCTTACTTACCAAAATTTAATTTTTTTGCATAACCTTCTTTATTTTCCTGTTTCACGCGGGAGATTGCTAGGGCATCTTCTGGCACATCTTTCGTAACCGTCGTACCCGCTGCAACGAACGCACGATTGCCAACTTTTACTGGTGCTACCAAATTAGAATTGCAACCAATAAAGACATCATCACCAATAATCGTTTTCGCTTTATTTTTACCATCATAGTTTACAGCAATGGAGCCACAACCAATGTTAACATTTTCACCAATTTCCGCGTCACCCATATAAATAAAATGCGGGATCTTCGAATTCTTGCCGATTGTCGCTTTCTTCGTTTCTACAAAATTACCGATTTTCACGCCTTCGCTAATCTCAGATTCAGGGCGCAGATGCGAATAAGGACCTACCTGTACATCATCGCCAACTTTGCTATCATAGATAGAAGAATGTCTTACTTCCACACGTTCCCCTAAAATAGCATTATCCAGTACGCTAGCTCCAGTAATCTCACAATCCGCACCAATAACTGTTTTACCGTGAATCGCCACATTCGGTCCAATGATCGTATCTTGGCCAATTTCAACGTCCACATCGATATATGTGTTAGCTGGATCAATCAAAGTTACACCATTTCGCATGTGCTTCTCATTGATTCGGTGACGCATAATTTCTTGCGCTTCCGCCAAAGCAACGCGGTCGTTAACGCCAAGTGATTCCTTCGCGTTTTCCATTCGGTAAGCTGCAACCACTTCATCTTCATCTTTTAAAATTTTGATCACGTCTGGTAAATAATATTCACCTTGCGCATTCTCATTTGAAACTTTCGCAAGCGCCTCAAACAACGCTTGGTTATCAAAGCAGTAAGTCCCTGTGTTGATTTCATTCACGCGTTGCTCTTTTTCTGAAGCATCTTTTTGTTCAACAATTTTTTCTACAATGCCAAGGTCATCACGAATAATCCGTCCATACCCAGCTGGATTGTCTAAAACAGTTGTTAAAATAGTTGCTTTCGCGCGCTTTTCATGATGGTATTTCATAAGAGCTTCCATCGTATGCCCCTGAATAAGCGGTGTATCGCCGCATACAACAAGCGTTACGCCTTCTTTGTCACCTAGTACCTCTTTCGCTTGTAAAACAGCGTGGGCGGTCCCCAGTTGCTCTTCTTGCAACGCAAACACACTTCTATTTTGCAAATGGGTCTGCACTTGTTCCGCACCGTGTCCAACAATGGTCACAATTTCTTCAGGCTCAAGTTGGCTAATTTGGTCTACCACATGCTCTACCATCGGCTTCCCGCATACCGGATGCAAAACCTTATAAAGCTTCGACTTCATTCTTGTACCTTGCCCAGCCGCTAACACAACCGCATATCTATTCATCATTGACAAGACCCTCCAATTATCCACTATTCTTCATAATGAATAATACCGTAAATAAAGCTTTTTTTCAAGATGTAAATGGACCGAGTAAAAATTTGTACTAATTGATGGTAGCAATCTATCATTCTAAAACAGAACTTTAACTATGTATGAAAAGATACACCTTGCCCATTTAAGATACATCTTCCCCCATCCTACCTACCACTCTCTAACCAAATTATTCCGTCATAATTATGTCTAAACCCAGAGAACCTTTTCACGCAAAATAAGCAGAAAATCACGCATCCCATTTTTTTCAGGTAGGACGTGAATTCTACTAAACATACACAAAAAAACAACCAGCATTGCACTGGTTGTTTGGATTATATCATTATTATTCAGCAGTGACTTCTTCTACTGCTACGTCTTCTGAAACAGCGCTAGATTCTTCTTCGCCTACGCGAACGTATTCAGCTAGCACTACCTCTTGGATTTTTCCACGAGTATCAGAATTGATTGGGTGGGCGATATCACGGAATTCACCATCAACGCCACGTTTACTTGGCATTGCTACGAATAAACCGTTGTTGCCGTCGATGACACGAATATCATGAACAACAAATTCCTCATCTAAAGTTATAGAAGCAATAGCTCTCATTCTTCCATCAGTTTCTACACGACGTAATCTCACATCAGTTACTTGCATTATTAGTCACTCCTTATCCCATTTTGTCTTCTCATAGTTCTTCGGGTTATTTCATCTTGTTATTTGGGACAAACTTGGTTTCCCTTTAGATCCGCTATTTACAACAAGTATCCACCCAGCTCCTACAAAAAGTAGTGTTTATTCTTCATTTCCTTCTTCTTCTGTTCCGGCAGCAACCTCAGCATCCTCGCTAACAACTTCGTCAGCTTCTGCATAAGCAACTAAAACAGCGTCCTGAATTTTAGCACGAGTATCAGAATTAATTGGGTGTGCGATGTCACGAAACTCTCCATCAGGAGTACGTTTACTAGGCATTGCTACAAATAATCCGTCATTACCATCAATCACGCGAATGTCATGTACTACGAATTCACCGTCAATAGTAATTGAAGAAATAGCTTTCATTCTTCCATCAGTCTCAACTCGACGTAATCTCACATCTGTAATTTCCATTTTCTTCACCACCTTAGCTCTTGTTGACATGCTACTTGCCTGCTGGGCACGCACGCAACATCATAAAGATAACACTAGAGAATTGTTCCATCGACGTTTCTCCCATACAACAAGCAATCATAAAAGTCACTCGTCGTTCCCAAAAAGGAAAGCCCAGAATTTTTCTCTAACAACATCATAATAAAAAAAGCTAAATTTGACAACTTTGTGACTTCGTACGTAAAAATAGTGATTATAAGACATTTTTTATTGACAAAAATGAATTGTTTTAAATATTGTTTTTATTGTACACTAAATTAAAACATTATTTATATGCATCCCCTTAACCTGCATTGCAACTACACTTCCCCTATTTATTAACCTGTTCAATAAGCCTCTTCAAGATAACCAAATTTGATTATCCATCAAAATGAGCTGGTTTTTTTGTGTACAAAATAACCTATAGATGCAAGCTTTTACTCATATTTTTGCACATTGTTTTTTAATCTTTTTTACAAAATGAGCGGAATTATGACAAAGCTAACCGAACCATTATAATACATGTGAAGGGTTGGTATAATACAATTTTCAGTATAATAACATACTATTAGGCAATTGATATTAGTTCATATAGGCGCTAATCTCATCACAATTATGACAAACAGATTAAAAATATATGACAGCTCTTTTTACCTCAAAAATTGGACCTTTTGCATCAAAAAATGTATTTTTTGTCATAATCTTTAAAAGCTACATAATAAAAAAAGAGGATTTTTTTACATAAAATCCTCTTTTTCTTGCTATTATTCTGATCGTAATGCATCAATTGGTCGTAATTTCGACGCTTTATTCGCTGGTGTAATACCGAATATAACACCGATAAGCATCGAGAATAGGAAAGCTCCAATGATTGTTGGCGCCGTTATGCCTGATGGTATTCCCGCAAGCGATCCAAAAGCAAGTGCTCCTGATACACCTATTGCAATACCTACCAAACCTCCGACAACACTTATAACAATGGATTCAATCAAGAACTGGGTCAGAATATCTCGTTTTTTCGCCCCTAGTGCTTTTCGAATACCAATTTCTCGTGTTCTTTCGGATACGGAGACAAGCATGATATTCATGATTCCAATACCACCGACAACTAGCGAGATACCCGCAATGGCCCCAAGCGCCGTTGTCAAAGTAGAGCTGATCGTATCAAAGGCATTCAAAATCTCCTGCTGATTAATCACTTGATATGGTGCTGTTTCTCCACTCGCCGAGTCTGCCTCATTATAGTTGAAATGAATGGACAAGCGTGATTCAAGCGTATTAACAACCCGATCCACATCCTCCGCCGTGTCTGTTTCGACATAGAAAGTCCGAACGTTCGTATCTTTTAGTAAACGCTGTGCCGCTGATAACGGGACAAATATTTGATCATCGCTAGAGCCCATCATGGATGCACCTTTTTCCTTAAGTACACCGACGACTTTGTACGGCATACCGTTAACGCGGATATATTCACCGATAGGATCAGAAAATCCAAACAAATCACTGGCTACATTCGGTCCAATAACCGCGATTTTCTGACCGTACTCCACATCAATTGGAAGCAAGAATCGACCCGCATCCAGTTTCAGCCCTCGAGCATCTTTATACTGCTCATTTGTACCGATCAGTTTCAAGTCCTTCGATTTGTAATCAAACGTTGCTTTGACCTGTCCTGAGAGTTCTGGAGAAATACTTTTGACACCATCAATATTCTTGTATTTCAAGACGTCATCGTATGTGAACTTATCATTTGGATTCGTTGATGTATTCATGACTGTCACCAGATTAGAACCGAGATCACCCATCTGGCTGTTTACTTGATCTGTCACACCTTTACCAAGGGAGACGAGCAGGATAACCGACGAAACACCGATAATAATTCCGAGCATCGTCAAAAAAGACCGCATCTTACTTGTTTTTAGTTGTTTCCAAGCCATTTTCATACTTTGGAGGATCATTGCGTTACCCCCTCGTTGAAAAGTTGACCATCTTGAATCCGAATCGTTCTCGTACCATAATTCGCGATATCAAGATCATGCGTGATCATAACGATCGTATTGCCAGCACGATTTAGTTCTTGCAAAATCGCCATGACTTCTTTTCCCGTTTTGGAATCGAGTGCTCCGGTTGGTTCATCGGCCAACAAAATTTGCGGATTTGCTGCAAGTGCACGAGCTATTGCTACACGTTGCTGCTGTCCTCCAGAAAGTTGTGTCGGTAGATTTTGTTTCTTATCCGTTAAACCGACTTTATTCAAACAATCCAGCGCAATCTCTTGTCTTTTATTCACGTTCATACCGCCGTAGATCAACGGTAATTCCACGTTCTCTAAAGCTGATAGTTTCGTCAACAAATTAAATTGTTGAAAAATGAAACCTATTTTCTTATTGCGAATCGCTGATAATTTGTTATCATTTAGCGTTGCCACATCGACACCATCTAAATGATACTGACCAGAATCCGGCACATCTAAGCAACCAATCATATTCATCAAGGTCGACTTACCAGAGCCAGAAGGTCCTACAATCGCCAAAAATTCGCCTTTTTCAACGGCTAGCGTCACATTATCTAATGCTTTAAATGTCTCACCACCGAGCGTGTATGTTTTTGTCAAATTTTTCATATCAATAAGCGGACTCATCACGTGATCACCTCCTTGTTTGGTCTAGTTTTTAAAATCCTGGCTGTCCTGATGATTTCGTTTTTGTTGGTAAAATGACCTCATCGCCTTTTTCTAGACCTTTCGTGATCTCGATGTTATCTTCATTGTGAAGTCCTGTCGTTACGTATTGTTTCACTTCTTTTGTTGTATCATTTTTCCCTTTCTTAGGAACGAGCACATAATATTTACCGTCATCCTTTTTTTGAACAGCTTCGATTGGGACGTAAAGCGCGTTTGCCTTTTCGTTCACGAGAATCGATGCGTCTGCTGTCATCCCAGATTTCAAATTGGTCGTATCATCGATCGTGATTGTCACTAGAAAAGAAGATACACCGTTCATTACTGTTCCCTGTTCTGCGATTTCTTTTACTTTACCTGTGTATGTTTTATCAGGCACCGCGGTCACAGATATTTTTGCTTCCTGATCGACTTTCACATTCGGAACATCGAGTTCGTCCATCTGCACTTGCAGTTGTAACTCATTATAATCAGGCGCTTGTTGATTTTGTGGAACAATTGCTCCTGTGGCTGTCGCGTTGATTTTCATGTCCCCCTGTTTTACTTTCGTCGTTACAAGGTCTTTTGTTGCTGCTGTATCTGATCCTGATTTAGAGCCTAAGAATAGTACTGCTCCAACTACGATCGCCGCGATAATAACGAGAGCGATCAACCATTTTACCCATTTCTTCATGTGTGTTGCCCCTTCCAAATTAAGTAATTGTTTGTCAGTACCCGTATGTAGGTAACTAAGCATTAAAAAGTTCATAAACACAAATATTCACTTTCCAAAATGTTCATGCCTTCTCTATAAGTAACTATTGTAGCACACCTAAAATGAAAACCAGTCGTACGGAGGTCTTATTTATTTGTTCATATTCCATTCATATTAAAAAAACTAGAATACTAAGACAGCAAGATCCGCCGCTTCGATTCTAGTCTACTTTTTATTCATTCGGGTAATTGAAATAATTTCCTTCTACTACTTCGATTTGCTTTTCTTTCACGTTCACATTCTTAATTTTTACTAACGAGACGTAATCATCCACTAGCCGTTCTTCTGCGTACTCTGACTCGACCAACACACCTATGCCAACTAATTTCGCATTGAACTCTTCTAACAAGTTCTTCATCCCATTAATCGTTCCGCCAGCCTTCATGAAATCGTCGACGATCACAACATTCGAACCCTCAGGCAGGCTCCGCTTGGATAATTCCATCTTCTCGATCCGTTTGCTCGAACCAGATACGTAATTGATACTTACCGTCGAACCTTCCGTTACCTTGCTATCACGACGCACAATGACAAACGGGACATTCAAGTGTTCAGCAACAGCTTGCGCGATGGGAATGCCTTTTGTCGCCACCGTCATAATCGCGTCAATTCGCTGCTTATTGAATTTTGTCGCTAAAATTTTGCCGATATGACTTAGCGTCACAGGCTCGCCTAGTAGATCCGATAAATATAAGTATCCGCCTGGAAGTAACCGGTTAGGCTCTGCGATGCGATTACAGAGCGTCTGAACGAAATCAAGCACGTCCGCGTTATCAGCAATCGAAATGTATTTCACGCCACCAGCGGCGCCTGGGACGGTCTCAAGCGTGCCGATACCTCGATCTTCAAATGTCTTCTTTATAATTACTAAGTCTTCACTAATCGATGATTTTGCGGAACCGTAACGTTCTGCAAACAAAGTTAGTGGTACTAGTTTTCGTGGATGGCTCAGTAGAAACTGTGTCATATCAATTAAACGCTCACTACGCCGAATTTTCATTGTACTTCTTCTCCTCTTTTTAAAAATAGCTTTTCCAAACAATAGAACCTATTTCGCCCTTTTTGTACGTGTTTAACTTTATTATAAAGGCTTTTTGGAGGAAAAGATAGTAATACAGATATCGCGCGTACTGATCTGCTTATTTCATGACCTCTTTAAAGCTCACCACTTCTGCCCCAACAGATGTCAGTGCAGAAAGGACTTCATCAGACGTTAAAAATGTTAGTTCTTTTATGCGATAATCAGAATAGGAGCTAAGGGATAACAGGGTTTCATCGATAAACGCTGGATGGCACATGAACTCCAATGTTTGCGTATCATTTTCGTGTGCTTGAATCACTTGCTTCACGACATCCGCTGTAATACCATCTGCGTAAAATTGATCAGAGAAGCGATCGGTAGTTGGAATACCCTTGTAATCGGCATCGTGAACAGAGCGACGTAGGCCAACACCATATTTCTTCGCAAGTTTTTGCAGGACTGGCAGTACGATTGGTTCGATTAAATGATGGGTGTCAAAATGGGAAATCTGGATTCCTGCCGCTAGGATTTTTTCGATTTGAGCTGTGAATTCGCGTTCTACCTCGTCAAAATTCAGCGTATCGGTTGAACTTCTTAAAACATCTTGTGGCAAAAATTTACCCGATGCCGCAGTCAAGCTTGGGACATCGTTTAAAAGCGGACTGCCGAACGTTAGCGTCAAATGTGCACCAATATCAAGCCCTGGATTTTCTTTCGCGATTTCTGCACCTAAATCAAATGCGGGTGAATTCGCAAGCATCGTCGTTGATTTGACCACACCATTCTTGTAAGCTTCCAAAATCCCATATACGACACCTTTTGACAAACCAAAATCATCTGCATTAAAAATAACTTTCATCATGATCGACTCCCTCATTATTTTTCTTCTTGCCATGGTCTTACTAAATATACTTCTTCACAAAAGCCTCGCAGGCCGTTATAGACACGTTTAGCTCTGGAATACTGTTTTACAAGAGCAAACACCGTCGGGCCACTACCGCTCATTAAAGCCGTATCTGCGCCGAACTCTAGCATCTTCTCTTTGATCCGCTTCACTTCTGGATGTTTCACGAGTGTTACCGTCTCTAGGACATTACCGATATTCTCGCAAATTCCGTCAAAACTGTTATCCCGAATCGCCTGTACCATTCCTGCCGTATTTGGGTGCGTGACCTCACCGACACGCAAATCGCGGTAAACACCAGGTGTCGACACGCTAATCGACGGCTTAGCCAAAACGATCCAACAGTTGGGCATCATCGGAAGCGGCTCAATAATTTCGCCGCGCCCAGTTGCCAGTGCCGTACCACCGTACAAGCAAAATGGGATATCGGATCCGAGCTCTGCGCCAAGATCCGCTAACTCCTCAATGGTTAGATTCAAATCCCACAGCTGATTCAACCCTTTCAGCGCTGCGGCTGCGTCACTACTGCCACCCGCAAGTCCTGCCGCAACCGGAATACTCTTATCGAGCGTCATCGCTACGCCTTGCTTCACTGAAAACCGCTCTTTTAGAAGCGCTGCCGCTTGGTAAACTAGGTTCCGTTTATCATCTGGGATAAAATGTGCTTTGACGTCCAATTTGATGATATCCTTTTCCAGTAAAACTAACTGCAGACGATCCGCCAAGTCAATCGTTGTCATCACCATTTCGAGTTCGTGGTAATTGTCGTTTCTTTTATATAGCGCATCCAATGATAAATTAATTTTCGCCGGTGCTTTCACATTTATTTTCATCGCTTCTACAGCCTTTCTTAGGGAACCAATGTCGTTCGACCATTTATTTTCCAAGGATCCTCATCTCAAAAATCTTCTTCATTTATTTTACCATACAGCGACGTAAATATGTACTTCTAAACGAAAAGCTACGATTATGTAACAATGCACATCAAAAAACCAGCTCTCCAAAAAAGAACTGGTCTTGAGATATCAGTGATTAAAGTGCTAATTCCTTACTTACATCATCAGTAAAGTCTAATTCTACAGTGTCTGTTAAAATGTCTGTATAACTATAGGATACTCTTTCAAAATTGTTCTCGTCTTGATCTAATTCCACTACGAAAACTGATGGATAAGTTTCAGCTAAAACGCCACAACGCTCGATCGTTTTCTTACGTCCGCCGTTCGCTTTCAAAGTTAGTCTTGTTCCAAGTCTGGATTCAAGATTTTGTTTGATGCTTGCAATAGTTTTTGACATTTATATTCCACCTCACTAAATTCCAGTATAGCATAGTAAGGCCTAAAAATCAATAAACAAATATTTTAACAGCGAAACGCCCTTCTGTCAACCGGCAAGGTCACTTTTTTAGTGATTTTTCACTAATTTCTCATGAAACCGCCAAGAAAATTACTTAAAGTCGCAAATTCAGGGATCGAAAGCGTTTCACCACGACGTTTCACATCGATACCAAGCTCGGCAAGTTTTCCTTCTACTTCTTCTTTTTGAGGCTTCAATTCAGGGAAACGATTCACTAAATTGTTCCATAGCGTTTTTCGTCTTTGGGCAAATGCAGAACGCGTAATATCAAAAAAGAAATCGACATCATTCACTTTTGCGGGTGGTTCTTCTCGCCTTTTCAAATGGATAATTGCTGAATCCACGTTCGGTTGCGGCATAAATACAGTTTTAGGAACAATAAAAGCTAGTTCGGCTTCCATGTAGTACTGAATCGCGATCGACAAGCTTCCGTAAGCCTTCGTGCTCGGTTTTGCCGAAATACGATCCGCGACTTCTTTTTGAAGCATAAAGGTCATGCTAGACACCGGTAAATCCTCATGAAGCAACTGCAAAATAATTGGCGTTGTTACGTAGTACGGCAAGTTCGCCACGACCTTCACAGGCTTCGTCCGTTCTGGCAGGTTCGCCTCAATCATCGCCCCAACATCCACTTTCAAAATGTCTTCGTTCACGATGTCCACATTATCATAAGCCGCCAATGTATCCGGCAGAATCGCCATCAAACGCTGATCGATCTCGAATGCTAAGACGCGGTGTGATGTCCGGGCCAAATGCTCCGTCAAGGCACCGATACCTGGCCCAATTTCAATCACATCCGTCTCTTTATCTAGTCCAGCCGTCTCCGTAATCCGACGTAAAATATTACTATCAATCAAAAAATTCTGACCCAGGCTTTTCTTAAAAAGAAAATCATACTTCTTTAAAATCTCCTTCGTACGTCCCGGCGTTGCGATATCTTTACTCATTCGTTTCCTCCTGCACTATTAAGCCCCATGCGGCTTCAAATTGTTCGCTTGTAATGCCAAACATGCGAAGTCTAGCCTGCAATTGTTTGCCGTTCGTATAACCTATTTTAAGGATTTCTCCTAATCGTTGCCGTTTTGCTTTGGCTCCAGCGCCGCCCATCAAACCTAGCATAACTAGGCGCTCATAGTCGATGTCACTCGTTGTCGTACGCTCATCGCTCGTATGGAAATGTTGCAGGGCTTCTTGAATAACCGCAGGCTTAGCATGTTCTACACCAAGTCCACGCCCGTATTTTGGCAAGGCATCACTTCGTTTAATAAAAGCATGATGGCATCCTGGCACTGCCGCATCGATTTGCTTGCGGATTTTCTCACCGGGGAAGTCTGGATCTGTCAAAATGATAACGCCTCGTTTTTCTTTTGCATGGCGGATTTTTTCAATTGTCGTTGCAGATAGAGCCGAACCATTCGTCTCGATCGTATCAGCATCGGCTGCGCGGTGTATCGCCGTTGTATCGTCTCGTCCTTCGACTACAATGACCTCATGAATCACTAACTTCTCCATACCATTCGTCCCTTCTCTCACTCCGTCTTTCTATCATACCATAAAACCCGAAAAAGCTAAATATCATGATAGAGGACACATAAAAAAACAGGATACAGCCCTATTAGCGGCTTATATCCTGCTTCATTGTATTCTTATTAATCTAAAACTGTTACGGTCACTTGACGTCTACCCCAAGTGTAACATTGGCTTTCATTCGGGAAGTATACGTCTACGATATTACCTTTAATCGCGCCACCAGTGTCTCCTGCAATTGCTTCTCCGTATCCAGACACGTAGACTCTAGAGCCTAGTGGGATAACGCTTGGATCGACAGCAACTACTTTTAAATCTGGGTTTGCTGTTAGGTTAATACCTGTCGCTGTTGTACCGCCACCTGAATAAGCAGTTGATTCCATCGTGAACGTTTTACCGCCAGATGCTGGCTTGCTACTTACTTTTGAAGTGCTACTGCTTGAGTTCGTTGCTTTTTTAGAAGGCGCTGGACTATTGCTAATAGCCGTCACAACTGCCTCTTCTTTCGTGCCACGAACGACGATCTTATCTTCTGGTTTAGCTATTACTTGTTCTGCAAGAAGCTTACGCTGTTTTTCTTTACCATTTTCAAGAACAACATTGTATTTGGCTACTTTCTCGCCCGCTTTTCCTTCTTGTACTACTTTTTCTACACCTTTATCAAGCGATGCATCTTCTTTTACTACGGTTTTGAAACCAACTTTCGATTTCTTTTCATCGGTTTTTTTGTCTACATATGTAACAATAACCGTCATATTTTCCGCAAGTTTTGCCGTTTTTGCAGGCAATACCTTATCATGTGCATCCAGCTTAATATTTTTCTCTGCTAATAGAGCTGCAACTGTATCTTTTGTTGTCCACATTACTTCTTTCTTCGCACCATTTTGAATCGCAAGAGCTACAGCACGGTCGATTTTAACTTCCATGTTTGCTGCTACTTTGTCATCCAATGAAACGTTCAAAGCATCTTGTGGGCGTGTCGTAATATTTTCATCCTTCAGTACTTCGGCAACTGTATCTTTTGTTGTCCATACATTTGCTTCTTTACCTTCGTCATTAATTGTTACTTGTTTTGCTGGAATGTAAGCAATCTTCATCCCATCTTTTATAGCTGTATTTTTGGAATATGATAGTTCGTCATGTTTTCCAATTTTTACACCTTCGTCATTTAATACTTCTCCAACTGTTTTTGCGTGCGTGCTAACTTTTGTAACCTCGCCTGCT
Organism: Listeria grandensis; assembly: GCF_014322885.1. NCBI lineage: Bacteria > Bacillati > Bacillota > Bacilli > Caryophanales > Listeriaceae > Listeria > Listeria grandensis. Next base: position 137,795 of record NZ_JAASUG010000007.1, read on the forward strand.
TTTACAATCGTGATATCGTTTTTAGTTCCCTCGAAAACGAAATAAAAAACCAAAGCTATGACAATAACAAACGCGCCAATCATTATTGGTAAACGCCATTTTGATTTCTGGCTTGCGTTACTGCTAGTTTCCATGGTCATGTATTTCTCCCCTTTCTAACTTCTGTTGTGATTATATACGGGGGACGAAAGAACTGTCAACGAGTTTACGCATTTATTTATTCAGATCAAAAAAAGCTTGGAAATCGTTGCTACAAAGCCATTACAAAACCTTTTCATTACATTTTGTGTCTAATATGTCAAAAACATTTCATGCTAATCAGTCTCTGGTCGTAGGCATAATATAGCGCATTCTTAAACTTTTCTTAAACATTCTTTCGCGCTTGCTTAAGATTCCGTTACAGAGTTCAGGTTATATTACGGTAGTGTTACAAAAATCAATGCAATCCAAACAGTTTATTTGCATTTTCTGTGGTGTGGTAAGCGATCTCCTCATATTTCATTTCTTTTAATTCAGCGACCTTTTCGGCAACAAGCTTGACGTAACTTGGTTCATTTCTTTTCCCGCGATTTGGATGCGGAGCAAGATATGGCGCATCTGTTTCGACCAAAATCCTATTTAATGGCACTGCTTCTGCTGCAATTTTTGGCAATTTCGCGTTTTTAAAGGTAACTGTTCCTCCAAATGAGATATAGAAATTCATCGCAAGACAAGTTTCCATCACTTCTAACGTTTCTCCGAAGCAGTGCATAATTCCACCGACCTCATCTGCCTTTTCTTCCTGCAAAATACGCACAACATCTTCTGTTGCTTCACGATTATGAATAATAATTGGAAGCTTTACTTCTTTAGCTAACCTGATTTGCTGGCGGAAAACCTCAAATTGAATTTCTTTTGGCGATGTATCCCAATGATAATCCAGTCCCATCTCGCCAAGCGCAACTACTTTGGGATGTGTAGCTAATTCACGTAACCACTCTAATTTTTCCTCTGTAAATGTAATCGCATCTGTTGGGTGCCATCCGACGATTAAGTAAATAAAATCATATGTCTGGGCAAGCTCTAGGGCACGCTTAATTGTTTCTTCATTAAAACCCACGACGGCCATCCGAGTTACATCATTTTCTTTAGCTCGTTCGATAACCGCTTCTAAATCCTCGTTAAAGGCATCATCATTTAAATGAACATGTGTATCAAAAAGCATTTTTATCCCTCATTTCTTAATCTTCAATGGATCAAATGACGACTTTCTTCTATAGAATAGTATAACCCCATTTTATTATGTAGCAATACTATAGAAGAAAGTAGTTTTTTTAGTAGAACAATAGCATGACTCAAAAACTGTATTTCTATATGCCAGTGCTGCAAAATTTCTTCTCGTGTTCATTAGTTGATGCAGGAATACAGGAGGAAAAACCAAAGTGAGATGGATTCCTTAGAACGCCACCTCACTTTTATTATTTCACTTTCGCGCCGTTTGGAAGGGCACTACTTGCTTCGAGTATTTGTAATGTGCCATCTTTTTCGCCTGACAGGATCATGCCTTCACTCATTAGCCCCCGTAATTTCACCGGCTTCAAGTTGGATACGACAATTACCTTTTTACCGATGAGTTCTTCTGGTTCATAAAATTCTGCGATGCCTGAGAGAACTTGGCGTAGCTTGCCTTCACCTAGATCTAGTTGGAAACAAAGCAGTTTATCTGCTTTTTTGACTTTTTCAACCTGTTTGACTTCGCCGACACGTAGATCGATTTTGTCGAAGTCCTCAATACCGATTTCTGGTGTTTCAAGCGCTACAACAGTCGGTTCTTCTACTTTTGGCGCCACAATGGTTGCTTTCATTTGTTCTTGAATATAAGCTACTTCTTCCGCTGCATCTAAACGAGGGAAGATTGGCGTTCCTTTTGTAACTACTTTGGTGCCTGCTGGAATTTTGCCGTAGCCTGTGATAGATGCCCAGTTTTTTAACGCTTCGTCCGTAATTCCTAGTTGTGTGAAAATGCCTTCTGGACATTGCGTTAAGAATGGTTTCAGCATAACAGCGATGATTCGTAAATTTTCTGCTAGATGCGTCATCACGCTGGCCAGCTCGTCGCGCTTCGCTTCTTCTTTTGCGAGTACCCATGGCGCCGTTTCGTCGATGTATTTATTCGTGCGGCTGACAAATGTCCATAACTGGGAAAGGACGACCGAGAATTGCATCGTTTCCATATTGATTTCATATTCTTTTAGAACGTTGTCTTTGAAAATCTCTAATTCACCGTCAAAGGGCGTTACGTTGCCTTGATAAGCTGGAATTTCGCCATCAAAGTATTTATTTATCATCGCAACAGTCCGATTTAACAGATTTCCAAGGTCATTTGCCAAATCGTAGTTCACGCGATCCACGAAGTCCTCCGGTGTGAATAGCCCATCAGAACCGAATGGAACCTCGCGTAGCAAGTAGTAACGCAACGCATCTAGACCGTAGCGATCAATCAACATATACGGATCTACGACGTTTCCTTTTGATTTGGACATTTTGCCGTCTTTCATCAGAATCCAGCCGTGTCCGAAAATCTTCTTCGGTAGTGGTAAATCAAGCGCCATCAGGATAATCGGCCAATAGATCGTATGGAAGCGGACGATTTCTTTACCGATGATGTGCACGTCTGCAGGCCAGTATTTATTGAAATTTCCTTCATCATCAGAGCCGTAGCCCAGTGCAGTTATGTAGTTAGAAAGCGCGTCGATCCACACGTAAACCACATGTTTTGCATCTCCTGGCACTTTAATTCCCCAGTCAAAAGTAGTTCTGGAGACTGCTAGATCTTCGAGTCCTGGTTTGATGAAATTATTGATCATCTCGTTTTTGCGTGATTCCGGTAGGATGAACTCTGGATTGTTGTTGTAGTAATCAAGCAAACGATCAGCATATTTGCTCATGCGGAAGAAATAGGATTCTTCTTTCACCAATTCTACTTCGTTGCCACTCGGCGCTTTTCCACCAATTACTTTGCCATTTTCATCACGATATACTTCTTCTAGCTGGGTTTCTGTGAAATATTCTTCATCAGAAACAGAATACCAACCTTCATATTGACCAAGATAAATATCCCCTTGATTCAACAGTTTTTGGAAAATTTTCGCAACGCCGTCTTTATGACGTGGCTCCGTTGTGCGGATAAAGTCTGTATTTGAAATTTCGAGCTTTTTCCATAAATCTTGGAATCCTGCTGCAATATCATCTACATAGCTTTGCGGTGTAATCTTTTGTTCTTCTGCTTTTTGTTGGATTTTCTGACCGTGCTCGTCTGTGCCCGTTAAGTAAAACACATCGAAACCGCGTAGTCGTTTGTAACGCGCCATCGCATCTCCCGCAACGGTTGTATAAGCATGCCCAATATGAGCCTTTCCACTTGGATAATAAATCGGAGTCGTAATATAAAATGTATTATTCTCTTTTGGCAATCTAATCCTCTCCTATTCTCCCGCCGAAAATCATGTTTTTCCGGTGTTAAATTCACAATTACCTTCTATTATATCATTTTCTACACAAAACAAAATACCGCGAGCCCGAAAAATTTTAAAAAGGCAGCGCAGAATTTTCTCCTGCACTGCGGAATTTCATTATTTTGTAAAACCGATCATGAATCCACCGGCGCTGACTAAAATAATTCCGATGATGACTAAGATTAATTCGCGCTTGGTTTTCTTCTCACCAAGTAGTAAAATCCCGCCAAGCGTCGAGATGACAACACCCATTTGTGATAAGGAGAAGCTAATCGCCACACCAATAACCGTATTAGAAATAAGTAACGCCAAGTTCCCAATACTCCAAATGACACCAGGAATAATGCTAAGCCATGTTTCTTTTAAAAAGAAAGTTTTCCGGTCTTTGAATGAAAAAACCACTGCAGCAAGCGCCATCCCAACTGCTTGCGGCAAAATCGCTTCCCATCCGCTAATGTCGAAAGCTTTCAGAATAACGACATACGCCACATAGCCCAAAGAGGAGATGATAAGGGCAACCATTCCTTGTTTCATGTTGCTCCCCTCTGATTTATGTTGCTGATAAGACGTCATGAAAATCCCGATGATAATAAAAATCAAGGCAGAAAAACCGAGCACTAATTTCGCGGTAGTGCCCCATTCTTGAAATACAAAAACGCCAAACAGGGAGGTCCCAACAAGTTGCATCCCAGTTGACAGTGGCATTGCTTTGGATACCCCGATATGGGTAAACGCCCGGAACTGGTTCAGCTGCCCTACTGTCCAAAAGATCCCTGAGACAAAACTTACGAGTAATATTGTCATTGTGAAGTGTGGTGTCGAATAAAAATACATACCGATAGCAAAAATAAGTGCACCAAACGTGACACCTAGCGTTTGCTGATATGGTTTACCGCCAATTTTAGAAACGACAAGCGGCATGATTCCCCACATTACCGCTGGAATAAGTGCAATTAAAATATCCATCAAAAAACTCCTTTTCAACTCTATATATCGCGCACTTTTCCCTAAAAAATAAAATTTGCAATTGTGCAACTTTTATTTTAGAAATAGCGCTCCAACTAGGTTTATACCCTTTTTTCAGCACAATAATCATTTTTTTTGTATTTATTGATATTTTCATCTAGCTTTTTTAGGAAATTCTTGGTATTATAGGTAGTAGACCACAGAGTTAGGAGGTAAGAATATGAAATCTACAGGTATGGTAAGAAAAATTGACGAACTAGGACGCATTGTAATCCCAGTTGAAATTCGTCGTAACCTAGGCGTTGCTGTTAAAGATGCTTTAGAAATTTACATCAATGAAGATGAAATTATCCTAAAGAAATATACAGCTAGCAACCTTTGTGATATCACTGGTGAGTTTTCCGATCAAAACAAACAAGTTGTTGACGGTAAATTAACACTTAGCCGTGATGGAGCTGAGAAATTAGTAGCTGACATCCGTCGTCAATTCGGCGATGATATCTAAAATCTACAACTAAAGAAAGTATCCTATTTGAAAGCGTGCTAGCCTCAAATAGGATGCTTTTTTGTGTGGGTTCTTATGAAGCGTACTTTGATGCGTTGGATCCACAATGTAGATAATACACACAGAAAAAAGAGCTGATACATAAGAGAAATCCTTAGATCCACAAATGTCCCAACTCTTACCTGTAAAAAAATATACAGAGTCAACTCTTTATATTGCAATTACTTCATAAATTTTATTATATCTTGTTCAGTTCTGGCATCAATTAAAGCCGATATTACTTTTCCGTTCTTTACTTTCGCAAGATAAGGGATTCTATCTACATTATATTCAGCCAATACTTTATCAAAATCATTATCTTCTCTATGTTCATCTGTATTGTAATAGAGCACCTTCATTTCTTTTTCCTTGACTACGCTATCAAGTTTTGGTTGGAATTTTTGACAATACGGACATGTTGGTCTTCCGAAGTATACATATGCCGTTTCTTGTTTCTCCTCTTTTAATAATGACGTTATTTCATCCGATTTTTCAATTTCTATAATTCCTACATCACTGCACCCTGCTAATACAATCAATAATATGACTGACATTATAATTGTTAACTTTTTCAATTTAAACTCCCTTTTCTACATGTCTAATTATTTTTTATTGAAGTACAAAACGGATCAAGTCAATAATCCACAAGACTACCTTTGCTATTGTATAAACAAAACTAATTGCACAACCTATGTCAATCCATTTTTTTGTACTCTGTGTGTTTTTTCTATTCGAAATAAATACATAGATAGCTAAAATAACTCCTAATGGAATAATCACTGATAATATCAATAATACGATTCTCCATGTTATTGTTTTATCCATAGCTTAAAAATCACCATTCCATTTCTATAATGATTCTATCCACTCCCAAGTGTACATACCATACATGAATATCGGAATACTTAAGAACATTATTATATTAGCCACAATTAGTACCTTGGACTTGACTGCCATTGCAAAACCAAAACCTAGCGCAGATAATGGTATACTTGTAATAAATAACAATGGTAATAATGATGTGGGTGATACCCAGTCTTGAAAAGCTGTACTTGGTAAATAGGAGCATACACTTAGGAAAACACAGCTAGCTGACATTATTTTCAATGTTTTTTCACTTCTTTTATTCATAATTATGCCCAAGGTTTACATGGAGCATACTTGAAATATGTTTTAACTGCGTACGCTGCCAACCTTTCCTTCCATTTCATTTTTTTTGCGTACTGATCAATTCTTTTAATCAACATTTTATCACACGAACATGCAAAGTATCCTCGATCAGCGTAGCACAAATCATGTGATTTACAAATTGAATCTAAGTAATCTATCGGTTTACCACCACCGTGTTTTGGCCCACACCAATTCCCATATACTTTCCAACCTCTTGCTTGTGCTCCTCCATCCGCGTCAGCTTGCTGACTTTGACTGAATGTATTAAGCACATCGGCTACTTCTGATGTTATTTCTGACACCCCACTGTTAGCTAATTTTTGGCTATTCACCATTACATTACCGTCTTCACCATATATCAAATATGGTTCTAATTCTTTTTCCACTTGTTCATACTCAGCTTGAGTTTCTGGATCAATCGTCTCATCAGCTGGTTCAATACTAACTGTTTCATTTTGACTAAACGCTATCGTTTTACCTTCATCATCATACGCGGTGACTCTACTAAAATATGCATTGTTCCCTGCATAGTTACTACTATTCAACGCGTACACCTCACTTGGGGTAAGAGACAAATTTTCTCCAGTGTTATCCATATGAAGAATGCCTTTCCCCTCTGCTATTTCAGCTTTCGTTGGCCAGATGAATTGATTTTCCGAATGCCATTCAGTATTTTTCTTTACATCATATGCAATATAGTTTAGTCCATTGAAAATCCAAAATTTATATCCAGCAGCTAGCATCATTTCATCCCAATAAACATCCATTAATCCATCTTCTTGATTAATACCTGCCACTGAAATAGTTAAATTTGGTATACTATCAAAAGGCATTGTCGTTGTTCCAGCATCAGAAACCGGACTCTCACCATTTTCAAAAACCGCAATCACACGTATATAATAAAATAAACGGTCACTATAATTCACCTTCGGGTTTTCTTTGTTTGCTGCAGTATATGTCTTCATAGGATCCATTGGCAGTTCACTACCAGTTCCATTGACATGCAGTTGATAGTTACCATTCGCGATTTCTTCGTTGGATGCCCACAATTTCTTCCCTTTGGTACTCCAGTTGGTCGTTTTACCAACATTTACGTATTGATAGTTATACCCATTAAAAAGACCAATTTTATAAGAAACTGCATCAGGTACAGCCTTCCAATCCACATTTAGATAACCCGTATGCTTATCATTTTCTGTGCGATGACTCGTTACTGTCGGTTTGGTCATTTGTTCCATTGGCATTGTCGCATCGGTAATATCCGATGTTGGACCGTCTCCCCACGGATAAACCGCTAGGATACGCACAATATATTTTTTCTGATTACGAAGACCAAACGTGCTCCCTGCTTGGTATCCATTCTCGTACAACGCGCGTGGATCACTCGCAAATTCCACGCCTTTGCCATCTTGGTGAAACTTATATTGTTTATTTGCTATTTCAGCCTGTGTTGGAAATATCTTCTTCCCTTTCGTCGACCAGTTCGTCACATTCCCTGTATTGAAATATTCATAGTTGTAGCCGTTGCTAATCACTACTTTATAATCAATAGCACCTGCTACCGCCTGCCAAGAGATATCCATGTGACCAGTACCTGTTCCAGCACCACTTGATACCGTTTTGATCGTTGATTTCTCTGGTTTCGCGGGTAATGTTTCTGGTGGCATAACTGCCTCCGTAATATCGGATGTTGGGCCATCTCCGCTAGCATAGATGGCTAAAATACGGACAATATATTTCTTTTGTCCACGCAATGTCCAGGTCGTTCCTGCTTTAAACGTATTTTCGTAGAGCTGTGTCGGATCATTCGCAAACTCCATTCCCTTGCCATCTGTGTGGAAGCGATACAATCCTTTGTCTAACTCTGCTTTGGTAGGGAAAATACCTTTGCCTTTCGTCGTCCATGATGTCACATTTCCTACTGAAAAATACTCATAGTTATAGCCATTTCCAATGATGACTTTATAACCCGTTGCACCAGGCATCGCTTTCCACGATAAATTCATGGCGCCTGTACCTGTGCCAACACCGTTCGATACGGTTTTGATTGTTGCTTTTTCTGGTTTATCCGCAACGCTTCTTGCTCTTCTTACTCCCTCATAGTAAGGATCTGTCCAATCCCCATCTTCCTTCACGGAAGGGACCTCTGCCACTTGAGTGTCTTGCTGTTCCTTTTCCGTTTTCTCTTCTACAACATCTGTTTTTTCTGGTGTGCCTTCTACTGTTGTTTCTGCTGGAGGCACTTCTTGTTCCGCATACGGTTCGTATGCTGGAATCGTAGACACGATCATTGCCATAACGATCAAGACGACAAGCCATCGTGATAGTACTTTTTTCATTCATTGACTCCCCTTTTATATTGGTATTTGAACTTCCTTTTATTGTATCTTTTTTCATTCCGAATAGCTGTGTACAAATTAAGAAATTCCACCTAAAAGAAGATGAGAGATAACGCTTTCTTTTTGAGTTGGTAGGCGTTTCTTCACCCATAGCGCTTACGTGCATTCAACAAAAAAGACACATGCCGCCTTTATGCCTTATTTTCGGTTATGCGCGCAATATGTAACAAGGGCATCACAAATGTACTTTGGTGATACTCCCTTTCAGCGATCTTCACCTAAAAAGAAACACTCGATTGATCACCATAATCCTACACTCCTACCCAACTTTTTAAGATATAGTTCGACGCCCATTTGGGGCATACCCTTATCCGACATTTGATCTATGCTACAAGGCTATGTACGGATCGGATCCTACTATACATAAGGAATGGCGCCAAAATTATAAGTTTTGACACCACAAAAAAATGGTACTACGCGTGCCTCCATTTCACTTTTCATATATAGACTTAAAATCAATAAGTGTAATTTAACTTAGAAAATTGACGCCATTTAAATGCCAAAAATCCAAATAACCCCTTTTCCTTAAAATACTCGAATATGGGGGATTTGTTCCTTGTCACAAAGCCTATTACCTTTTTTGAAATCTGTAATAACCCATCTTTATTTTTCTATGACTACGAATGAGGTTAATTCTGAGATTTTGGCGTCTTTTTTGTTGCTTTTGAAGGTGAAGATGTCGGAGTAGTAGACGTGTTTTCCTTGTTTATCGGTGACGGTTCCATGCGAGGAGCCTTCTTTGCCGTGAGTTAGGAGCGTCTGGATTTCTAGTGTGCTGATTTCTTGGAGGTGGGCTAAGACTTCTGTAATGAACGCTTCTCGACCTTTTATTTGGAACTCTCCTGCTACATTCCAGATGAAGTTCTCTTCTAGTAAGTCTTCCAGTATGGCTCGATCGCCTGAGGCTGCTGCAATAAGATAGTCTCGGATTATGCGTTTTTTAGGTGCATTGTCGCATTCAATATCACATAATACTGCAAAATCTACAGCCGGTGCCATGCTGTTCTGTGGGGATTCTTTGAACGTTAATCCTTGTTCTATCAAGGCTTCTCCCAAGATGCGGACTGCTTTCGGCCCAACCCCGTGTATTTTTAAAAGGGTTTTTTCGTCGTGCGCTGCAACTTGCTCTAGTGTTGTGATGTTGATTGTTTGTAATGCCCTCGTCGCTGGTTTGCCAATGCTAGGTAACATTGTCATTGTAACTCCTCCTTTTTCTTACTGATTCTATTATAGCAAGCGCAACCATTTTTATGCAAAAACTATGATGTGCTTATATGAATCCGCTCTGATGCTTGTTCTTTCTGTTGTATCCATTTATTCCACTTGGTATTTTCTTAGCCATATGGACATTGATTTATAGCGTGAAGGCGCTGAATAATAACAAAAAATCGTCAACCCTGATTTGCGCTGGGCTGGCGATTTTCATTTCCATCTATTTATAGCTCGTGATAAGCCTGGTAAACTTCGCGTTTTGGGAGTTGGCGGGTTTTCATGACTTGTTTGATCGCTTCTTTCGCGGACACCGATTCATCTTCCATAACTTTTTCGACGTGTTCTTTGATCGGGATGCCCATCCACCAAACTTCTTCGTCTTCGCTTGGTGCTTCTTCGTTTCCTTCGACAATAACGCAAAATTCACCGCGGATTTCGGTTTCTTTTGCCCATTCCAGCGCTTCTTCGATCGTTCCTCGCAAAAATTCTTCGTACTTCTTCGTCAACTCGCGACATAATACGATTTTGCGGGTGCTTCCAATTACTTTGTTCATCGCTTTTAAAACTTCTTTCAGGCGATGCGGGGATTCGTAAATAATCCATGTTTCTTCGCGTCGGTTTAAGAGGCCCAGTGCTTCTTCCCGGTCTTTATTGCCACGCGGTAAAAAGCCGTAAAAGAAGAACGGTTGTGGTGCTAGGCCTGACGCGATGAGGGCAGTGAGCGCGGCATTGGCGCCCGGAAGTGGCACAACCGTTATGCCTGCTTCGATTGCAGCGCCTACTAGTTCGTAACCTGGGTCAGATATCGATGGCATCCCTGCATCACTCACGACCGCAATCGTTGTTCCAGTCTGTAATTTCTGGATAAGCTCATCTTGACGTGTCGTTTTATTATGTTCATGATAACTGACCATTTTTGTATGTATGTCAAAATGATTGAGTAACTTAATCGTGTTACGTGTATCTTCCGCTGCGATCAGGTCCGCTTCTTGCAAAATTCGAATCGCACGCATCGTCATGTCTTCTAAATTGCCAATCGGTGTTGGTACCAGATACAGCGTTCCTTTTGCATCACCTGTTTCAGTAAAGCTTTTTTGGCTTTTCATATCGTGAGCTCACTCCTTATTGTCTTGTAAATACTGATCTTTATCTTTGCGTGGTAACTTTTTGAAGGCGGCTTCGGCTTTGGTTGCCGCAGAGCGTGTCGCGAAACATTCGGAATGAATCACTCGAACTGGGCGTCGGTTTCGCGTATATTTGCAACGTATCCCGGCGTTGTGTTCGGCCTCCCGGCGCGCTACATCTGTCGTATAACCGCCGTAATAGGAACCGTCCTTGCAGGCCAATACATAAAAATAATGCGTATCACTCTTTGCCATATAGTAACTCCCTCACTTGCGCCGTGTACTCACCGTCTGCGGTTTGCGTGATGATTGGCGGTAAATATTTCACACCTGGCTTGCCGCCTTTCGTGCCTTCAATTAGAATCGTGTTTGCTTCTCGTTCTATGCGCGGATGCACAAATTGGATTCGTTTTGGTTCGAGGCCGTATTCCCGCATGATATCGATGATTTCAAGCAAGCGCTCTGGACGATGTACAAAACTTGCCTTGCCGCCTTGCTTCAACAAATCCGCCGCAACTTGAATCGTATCGCGCAATGTGCAATGTACTTCATGCCGAGCGATGCGCAAATGCTCGTTTTCATTTTTGACGTGCGTCGAATCCATCGCGAAATACGGCGGATTACAGATCACAAAACCATTTTTCCCTTTTCCGAGAATCGGCACGACTTCCCGTAAATCTTGCTGCAAAATTTCAATCTGATCCGCAAGGCTATTATAGGCGATGCTGCGACTCGCCATATCTGCGAGCCGTTCTTGAATTTCCACGCCAATAATCGGTACTTTTGTCCGCGAACTGATGAGCAGTGGGATGATTCCGTTGCCACTACACAAATCGATGATGCGTCCACCTTTTTGATACGGTATATAGCTGAACCTTGCCAGTAACACCGCATCCAAAGAGAAGGAAAACACCGACGGGCTCTGAATAATGCGCAAGTCCTCCGCTAATAAATGGTCTAATCGCTCATCTCCAATTAACATCTAAATCACCTCTAAAAAATGGCCCCCTCTTTATATAAGAGAAAGCCGCGTTTTACTTTTTATTTAATAACGACATGCAGAATAGACAATCTTCATCGTTTCCACGTGGGCTTCCAAAATGCACATTGCAAATATGGAAGCCTTCTTTATACAGTTTGACTAGATTGTCGTAACCTTCGCCAACTTCAATCATTTGGCGCATCGCTTCTTTGCGAGCTGGTGCCATCGCGCCAAGTTCTTGTTCTGCTGGAACTAGGCTCACATGTTGCTTGCCATCCAGTTCTTCTAAACGACGACGCAAATGTTCATTTTCTAGGTTTAAGCGATTGTTCTCTTCTAACATCTCGCCTAAGTTTTGTTTTAAGTCGCCAAGTTGTTGGTATAACTCGCCGATTTGTTCTTCCATATTACTGACTGAATCAAAGAGCGCTTTTTTGTCCATCGGCGTTCACCTCATGACTTCGCGGTTGCTTTTGAAAAGGCATTAAAGGGACGTAATTCTTCTAATGCATATTCAATGACCGCGTCTTGATCTGGTAATCTAACTTGCATAATTCGGCCAAGCAGATTAATGCCCACAACCCGCGCCTTGCCATCTGGTGTGACAACGCTTTGGCCTACATCAGGCATTTCTTTCTTCGCCGCTTCGTATTCATCGTTCTCATACTTCAAACAACACATTAAACGACCGCAAAGGCCAGAAATCTTCGTCGGATTCAGCGATAAATTCTGATCTTTCGCCATTTTGATCGACACTGGTTCAAAATCTCCTAAAAACGTCGAACAACACAGCATCCGGCCACATGGACCAATCCCGCCGAGTAATTTCGCTTCATCTCGTACACCGATTTGGCGCAATTCAATTCGCGTCCGGAAAATCGACGCCAAGTCTTTCACAAGCTCCCGGAAATCGACGCGCCCTTCAGCAGTGAAGTAAAAAATAATTTTATTACGATCAAATGTATAATCAACATCCACTAAGTTCATCTCAATGTTGTGTTCATGAATCTTCTCGTCACAGAGTAGAAAAGCGCGCTGACAGGATGCCGCATTCTCCTCTACACATTTATAATCTGCGTCTGTTGCAACACGTATCACTCGTTTTAGAGGCATAACAACATCCTCTTCATCGACGTCACGCGGAGCAATAACTGCTTTCCCAAACTCAATTCCTTGTGCGTTTTCAACAATAACACCCTGGCCCTCTTTGATCGTGAGCTTCTCGGGCGAAAAATAATATATTTTACCGGCTTCTTTAAATCGAACGCCTACAATTTTTGGCAATTAGACTACCTCCCTTGAATTTTGAGTACGAGCTGCTCCATTAATAGTTGTGTATTCATATTGGAATCTAGTTTGCGCTTGGCTTCTAGGATAATTTCCATTTCAGCAGTCGTATCTGTGAGTGACTTCCGTAAGATGCCTTGTTTTAGCATCGGTTCTTGTTCCATACAAATCGGACGATAATCGTCGTTTAGGGACAGATGCAGGCGGTCACGGTACAAAAGTAGCAACATTTCTAAGCCCAGATGTAACTGCGGCTTATCTTTAAAAACAGGCATCCACGATTCATGAATGAGCAAAATAGGATCTACACCCTGATGATGTAGCCCTTCGTATAGTTTCACCGTCACATTGCGCGCTTCGGCAAACCACTCATCTTCATTCCAAACGAGCGCCTGCTCTGCATTTCCAGCAACACTGGCTAACACGCGTGCCTTCTGCTCCAAAACACCTTGTGCGATTAAGCTACTAACAAATGCTTCAAACGGCAAAGCCCGAAAGCTAACTGGCTGCAGCCTTGACTGAATCGTTGGTAAGATCTGTTGCGGATTTGCGGTAAGGAATAAAATCAACATCCCACCATCTGGTTCTTCTATAAATTTAAGCAAAGAATTGGCAGATTGGACTGTCATCTTATCAGCGCTATCGATAATCAAAACCTTGCGATCCGATTCCATACCGCGCTTAGATAACTCCTGCTTCAATTCCCGTACTTGATCAATTTTGATACTGTTGCCATCTGGTTCTAGCCAATGAACATCGGGGTGGTTATCATTTTCGATTCGCAGACAATTATTGCACGTGCCACAAGCAAGTTCCCCGTCGCTCTTCTCCAAGCAAAAACGAGTCTGGGCAAGCCACTTAGCCGTGCGCTTCTTACCAGTTCCACGCGCGCCTTCTAGCAAATAACCATGTGCCAACCGATCTGTCAGAATACTTTTGATGAACAATTGCATCGCGATCGGTTGCATCGCTTGCAGATCAGCTTGTCGTCCCACGAAAAACCCCCTCCAATCATTTCTCTACATTATAACATGACAGGCAAGGTTGTGGCGCTAATTTAGCTAAAAAAGTTGGTTTAAAATTCTTCGCCTCGCATTATCGCAAGAACACGTGTATTCGGTAAGTAACGCTTGATTTCGCGCAGTTTGGCGTATGTTTCCAAGTCATCCGTATATTCCGCCAGCTGCATTGCCACAGCGCTACTTCGACTTACACCGGCGTTGCAATGCACGACAATTTGGCTGATTTCATCGAATTGGTCCACAAAATCGTGAATAATTTCGGCATGCTTTTTATTGAAAAGCATCATTTCGTCGGATTCTTTTTTACTCAACCCCCAATAATCGTCTTCTTCATTAATGTCGTTGAAGTTGATCTCCAGAATCCCCTGATATTGGCCAGGATCTTTTATCTTTGCAAACGCTTTATCTTTATCAGCAATGCGAATCATAATCGGTGCTTTTCCAATTGGATCAAACGAGGTTGCAATTACTTCTGGTAAGGCAATGATGGGCAATGTATATGGATCAAAGTCAATTTGACGATGTTTCTCATTAATATAATTAGCCACTTTTCTCACTCTCCTCATTCACCGAGCAGCTTTTTCTCACTCTTTCATTCTAGCATTTATTTGCGAATTCCCCTACTGTTAACGCCTTATTTTTGTGATCTATTTCACCTTGTCTAAAACAGACAAACGATTTTAAAACTTTATATGAAACGTCTAAGGAAATACATTTAGCGACATGCTATATTTAAATTAAAGAAAGCGTTTTCTTGCTATATATAAACAAAAAGGAGGAAAAAAACGATATGGTTCAGGTGGATAATGCACAACTAGAAAAATATAAGTCTCGTGGTTATAGTGATGACTTACTGCCTAAAACAGAGAACAAGCGGACATGGGGTACGTTTAACTATTTCACATTGTGGATGGGTTCTGTACATAACGTTCCTAACTATGTGGCGGTTGGGGGATTTCTGATCCTCGGGCTTTCCACCGTTAGTATCATGGCAGCCATTATTGTAAGCGCCTTTATTATCGCTGCGGTGATGGTGTTAAATGGCGCGGCCGGATCGAAATACGGCGTACCTTTCGCGATGATTCTGCGAGCTTCTTACGGGGTTCGTGGCGCACTTTTCCCAGGTATTCTGCGGGGATGCGTGGCGGCGATCATGTGGTTTGGTTTGCAATGCTACGCGGGATCACTCGCCTTTTTGATCTTAATCGGTAAAATTTGGCCTGGATTTTTGGAGATTGGAGGTGGGGCTAGCATTCTGGGGATTACGATTCCTGGTTTGATTGCATTCCTGCTTTTCTGGGCGGTCAATGTTGCGATTGGTTTTGGCGGCGGCGGCGTTTTAAACAAGTTTACCGCGATTCTCAATCCATGTATTTACATCGTGTTCGGCGGGATGGCCATTTGGGCGATTTATTTAGCAGGATTCGGCAATATCGTGAATTACGTACCATCTAATGTCCAAACTGGTGGGAATTCCATTTTCTTATTCCTCGTCGTGATTAATGCGGTTGTTGCTGTTTGGGCAGCGCCGGCAGTCAGCGCATCCGACTTCACACAAAATGCAAAAAATTTCAAATCACAAGCAGCTGGTCAGACGTTCGGTCTTGCCGTAGCTTATGTACTCTTCGCTATAGCCAGTGTCTGTATCTTAGCAGGCGCGAGTATTCATTACGGTACGGAAACTTGGAATGTGCTCGACATTGTGCAAAAATGGGACAGCTTATTTGCATCGATTTTCGCCGTCCTCGTTATTCTGATGACAACGATTTCAACGAACGCGACAGGGAATATTATTCCGGCAGGATACCAGATTGCTGCGATTTTCCCGAAGAAGTTGACGTATAAGCATGGCGTTATGATTGCGAGTATTATTAGCGTCTTGATTTGCCCGTGGAAATTGATGGAGAATCAGGCGAGTATTTACTTATTCCTCGATATTATCGGTGGCATTCTTGGCCCAGTTATTGGCGTGATGCTAGCCCATTATTTCATCATTATGAAGCGCCAAATCAACTTGGATAGCCTCTACACAGAGCCTGGTCAATTTTCATATTACAAAAATGGTTTTAATTCGCTCGCCTTCGTGGTGACCATCGTTGCCGTGATTGTGTCGCTTAGTGGTAAATTCATCCCTGTCTTGGAGCCAGTTTCCAGACTTTCATGGTTTGTCGGTGTGATTGTCGCTTTCGGCGCTTATGCCGTGTTCGCCTCACTTCACCGCAAGAAAAATCCATCGTTTTATGATGAAAATACAGAAGTTCATATTAAAAACATAGGAGTTGAAGGAAATGAGTTATGATTTAATTATCAAAAATGGAAAAGTGATTTTAGACACAGAAGCGGTAGTAACAGATGTGGCAGTAACGAAAGGGAAAATCGTGGCCATTGGTGCAGATCTTGGCGAGGCGAAGGAAGTCATCGATGCAAGCGGTCTCGTCGTTTCCCCAGGTATGGTTGACGCGCATGTGCACATTTCTGAACCAGGTCGTACGGAATGGGAAGGCTATGAAACGGGCACAAAAGCAGCTGCAAAAGGTGGCGTAACTTCGTTCATCGAAATGCCACTCAACCAATTACCAGCAACGATTGACCGTGAATCTCTAAATCTCAAATTTGATGCCGCAAAAGGTAAACTTAGCGTCGATGTAGCGCTTTTTGGTGGCCTTGTTCCGCATAATTTAGATCGCCTGAACGAACTAAACGAAGATGGCGTCGCGGCTTATAAGTGTTTCCTAGCAACGTGTGGCTTTGACGGCGTCGATAATGATTTCCGCAACGTAGACGACTATTCCTTCTTTGCCGGTATGCAAAAAATCGCAAAAATGGACAAAATTCTAGCAATCCATGCTGAAAATGCGTTAATCTGCGATGAATTAGGCAAAGTTGCCCAAGCAGAAGGCAAAACATCCGCAAAAGATTATGTGGCATCACGCCCAGTTTTCACTGAAGTAGAGGCTGTTCGTCGCGCCATTTATCTTGCTAAAATCGCTGGTTGCCAAATTCATATTTGCCATTTGAGCACTCCAGAAGGCGTAGAAGAAGTAACTCGTGCTCGTAACGAAGGTCAAAAAGTAACGTGCGAATCGTGCACGCATTACTTCGCGATTGACGAAGAGCAATTCGAAACGATTGGCACAACCGCGAAATGTGCCCCGCCGCTGCGTGATAAAGCGAATCAAGATCGTCTCTGGGAGAAACTTTTTGCAGGTGAAATTGATTTTGTCACGTCGGATCACTCGCCTTGTCCACCAGATATGAAGATCGGCAACGCATTTACAGCTTGGGGTGGCATTTCTGGATTGCAAAACAACGTCGATATCATGTTCGATGAAGCCGTACAAAAACGCGGCATGGCGCTGACTCAATTCGCGAAATTGATCGCGTCGAACCCAGCCGATCTATACAAGTTAAGCAACAAGGGCCATATCGCCATTGGCAAAGACGCTGATTTCGCGCTAATCCAACCAAATGCGCCGTACACGCTTGCAGCAGAAGACTTGGAGTATCGCCATAAAGTCAGCCCGTATATCGGTCGTACAATTGGTGCACAAGTCGTCGCAACAGTACTTCGCGGTTCGGTGATTTATGATAAAGAAAATGGCGTACGCGATACACATGAAGGCGCGTTTGTTCTTCAAAATGCAAAAGAAACCGTTCAATAAGAAAACAAAAATAGGAGAATAATCCAAGTTTAATTCATTTAAACCTCGATTATTCCCCTATTTTTTATTATCTTGGTTGATTATCTTTCAATCTCAAATGCTACACGTTTGTTGTTCTTTAATTTCGCCTCAAAATCGAATTCTTGATAACGCGTAGACAGTTTGTATGTTTTTAGAATATGGTTCACGATCTGTGCGCGTGTTTTACCCGTTACATTATATGTGGCAAACGCTTTGTCGATTTCTGTTTGAGCTGCTGCTCCGCGTAATTTTTTACGTGTGAAATCATTTTCGAATTCTACTTCCACGCGACCGTTTGATTTTACTTCAAACTCGAAATCTAGTTCTTGACGACCATAGTCTACCGATACTTCTACTTTTTTATAAAGATTCTTGGCTGTTGCTTTTGCTGCTGATGCTTCACTTGCTCCAAATCCTGAAAATCCTACGATCAATGCCATTCCACTTGCGATTGTTACTTTTGCTAATTTATTCATGTTCATTCTCCTTTGAAATATTATGAAGTATACTATTATGCAATGCATAGTACCTGTAAACAGCATAATACATGGACATTATTTTGTCAACCACAAATATTATATATACTACATACTAGCTAACAAGAGTATTGCTATTAAGCCTTAAACTTGCTATACTTATCACATATGATTGCACTGGAATAATTTTTTATTGGGGGATGAATATGAGCGTAACGACACAGTTTCGAAAAGGTGCGCTGGATATGTGTGTCCTTTTCATTTTACAGACGGATGATTTTTATGGATACGATTTGACGCAACAAATAAAGAAGCATATTCCAATTACCGAAAGTACGCTTTATCCTCTTTTACGCAGGCTTGTAAAAGAAGGTTATTGTGCAACGTATACGGTGGAATCGCCTACTGGTCCACAGCGGAAGTATTATCATATCACGCACCAGGGTCGCATTTTTTTAAAAGAGACATTGCAAGAATGGGATGAATTCACGGCAAGTATCGCAGCTTTACGAAAGGAGATAAATCCAAATGAATAGATCAGATTTTTTTGAAACGCTACATCATGGTCTGCGTTCATTACCGGAAGATGAACGTGCCAGTATTATCAAAGATTTGGATGAACACATTGCGATAAGTTTAGAGAACGGAATATCGGAAGCGGATGCCATTGCTTTGTTGGGTGATCCGAATGATATTATAGAGCAGTATGTACAAGGAGCTGTTGTGGTACCCAAGCGTGTGCAACAACCAATTATTCAAAAAGCCATGCCACAAGATGACCCGCCTCAAGTTCAGGTGGAAACAAAAACGGAGAAACCCGCAACCAAGCAGATTTCTCCGTTTAAAATAGTGCTAATTGCAGGTATGTGTTTTATTATATTGATGCTCCTCTTGGATGCGTTAGACTAAAAAAGCAACCTAAATTGATTTTGCGGTCATCAATTTAGGTTGCTTTTTGTTATGCGGTATTTTTTGATGTTCACTATTTTGGAATAGTAATTTTTTCATCATCTCAACCTTCTAACTCCCACTTCAACAAAAATCAAGAATTACCATCACATATACTTCCCGAATATAGCCACAATTTGATTATTTACGTCATAACCTTCTAGGAATCTATAAATTGGTCCATTAATGTTACTAATCGGATCTCCTCCGAAGTAATATCTAAATGTGCCATTCGTAAAAGTACCTGCACTTGGATATACTTTAGAGCCTGAATAAATACGCGTACGAACCACAGATCCGGTGTACGTACCATTTAAATAAGAGCTCCCAAAAGTATAGTTAGTAAATTTTATCGAATTCTTACTCTTATCGACTACTTTCACAACTTTTGTCTCACGAAGTCCTGTTCTAGAAACTTGAGTAATCGATACGTCGGTTCCTATATTTTGTTTTGGTGTATTTGCATTGAAAAAACCATCCTTGTGTGTATAAGCAGAACTAACAAGCTGACCATTTACGCGTATTTCTAGATCTGTCCATGGAGTCGCTTTTCCCATTAGCACCATGTTACCGTGCACCAATTCACTATCCGCGGAAGGGACATCGAATACTGTCATAGGAACAAGTTTATTCTTATCCAACGGGACTTCTCTACTATAGGCGTCACCCAAAGTTTGGAACATCACGGAATCATTCACACCACTATAGGCAGGTATGGAAACACGAAATTCTCCATTAGCTCCCACTATCGCTATACTTGGTGTAGCAGAACCTTTTCGTATAGTAACCGTAGCACCTGGTGTTCCAATACCTGTAACGAAAGTATCTCCAGCTTTTATATCCGTGGTCAATTGAAGATCAATTAGGTCAACGTCATCTACAAAATGATAATGCGTCACAGGACTTTTATCACCAGCACTGTTTATTTGGTACATATCAAAATCTTCACCTTCTTTGTGAAAAAGTGGAATTTCCACAAAACCAGAGGAATTTGTCATATATTCCCTTCCATTTACGATAACCTTTGTATTTGGTAAACCTTTGACCGGAACCTGGGCGATAACACTCAAGCCTGTAGAAGGTACTGGATGTTGTATAAACACCTTACCAATCTTCCCAGTAATTGTCGGGCGTGGGAGGACTTGACTCCGCTTTGTCATATCAGAAGCTCTCTCCGCCGCCTCAGCATGCACACCTGTGTCAAATTGGAAATTAAGTGGTGCAATCGTCATTATCATGGTCGAGGCTGCAATGATAACACCTATTTTTCTCAATTTTTCTTTGCTCACCATACTCATTCCTCTCTTTTTTCACAAAAGCAATTTATGCTCCTGTGTCTACTATAAGCTTACAACAAAATGAACCAGCATTGTGTTACAAAAAAAGGAATTTTAATATTTAAAAAAACAATAGAAAGCGGTTTCTATATCGTGGTATACAATAGGTTCACCTTACTCTTAAGTTTAGATGATATTCCCATGTGCTATCAACTCTCGCTTAATCTTTGTCATCGTCCTTTTCCCTGCATGTATCGTATCTTTATTCTTAAACAATACCATCCCTTTTCTCAAATCTAAGTTCTCCACTTTTTTCGGATTTATGATATAGGCTTGTAAATTCAGTAAAAACTCTGTATATAGTAATCGTTCTTTCAAGCCCTTCATAGGCATGCTAACAACCATTACCTCCTTTTCGAGATGAATAATCGTTTTCTTAGACTGTGGTTGTGTTTCAATAAAATAGATATTTTCATGTTTAATTTTGTAAATCGACCTTCCTATCTCCAGTACTAATGCCTCGACCTTTTCATAGCGACTCCTTATCAGCTCCATAATTCCTTCTAGCTTTGCCTGTAACTCTGCCAATGTGAAATTAGATTTTATTAGGTAAGCTAGTGGTTCAATAACTAAATTCACTGCTTCAAAAAACCTTGATTTCAAAGCTGTTACAAAAATAATAAGCCCTGTAGGATCTATTTCCCTAACCTTAAGCGCTAGCTCGATGCCGTCTAATCCTGTTCCCAAATTAATATCTAAAAAATAAATATGACTACTACCTTTATACTTCTTTATATCTTCAAGTAATGCCTCTGGTGTCTCAATTTCATCGGCTATGCAAAATTTCATCGAGGATACCGTTTTATTTTCATTCA
Source organism: Listeria grandensis (assembly GCF_014322885.1). NCBI lineage: Bacteria > Bacillati > Bacillota > Bacilli > Caryophanales > Listeriaceae > Listeria > Listeria grandensis. The sequence continues at coordinate 159,254 of NZ_JAASUG010000007.1, forward strand.
AGAGAAATAACAAACTGTCTCGTTGTATTTTTTCGTTTTCAATCACATATAATCTTTTCATGCTTTTTAAACTCCTTGTTATTTTCATCTACAATAAACTTAGCAATAAAACTATTTCCTTCGATTTTTGGGTGGAATGCCATTTGCTGTTCATCCTTTACAATCATCGCTACATTGTAGAGACCATAGCCTCGATTGCAGCCCTTGCTACTGTATCCGGGATGATATAAAGCTTTCATATCAATTTCACACGCATCATTTACCGTATTCAAAACTAGAAAGACTACGCTACCTTGCTGTTTATAAATAAGAATATCGATAGACTTTTCCTCTGATTCGATCGCGCCTTCTATCGCATTATCTAAAATAATTCCCAAGACTCGGATGCATTTTGTAATATTGACCGAAAGCCCCTCGATGATTTCCAATACCTTGATATTTATTTTTATCCCTTCCGATTTTGCATGAAGCATTTTTGCCCACAATAGCCCCTTTATCGCTAGGTTTTTTATTTCAGGCAATTCCATCATTTCTCCATCTGCATCCATCATCATGACATCAATATCTTTTAAATAATGCGTTAATCCTACATAATCATCCTTTTGGATAAATAGGTTTACAGAAATAAGTACGTTCTTAAAATCATGCTTTAAACCATTTAAATACCTATTTCTACTTTCTAGATTTTCTTGCTGCCCGGATATAACTTCTAAAAGTTCAATTTGCTGGCGAACTTTAATTTTTAGGCTGATCATACCTAAAAAATAAGTAACAATAAATATCATGACGAGCATCGTAACCATTGAATAGCGATAGTCTATTTCAGGTATTAAGAAAATGGCTACTGTTGCAGTTTCGATACAAATGGGAACACCCACAATCAATATTTTTACTAATAGGCTGCTCTTAAATAACCCCTTCAGCGAATCCATACTATTATAATTTAAATAATTTTTCATGATGGCGCTTTGTATAACAATGAAAATAAACTGCAGAACATAGCCCGTCACAATTTCTAAGCTGGTCAGTGTTCCAAAAGGAAAAGTCATGCTACTTGACCCCTCCATACCCAACAGTATTCCAAAACTGAAATACCATGATGTATTGAGTATAATATTCACGATTAGCAAATAAAACAGGGTCACCATCATATCTTTTGTACTTAGATAAAAAGATATGATAAACGCTGCATAAATAATCCATCCTCCGAAAATAGAAAGGTCGGAATAAAGAAAGGAGTTGCACGTATATATGCCGAAACAAAATGTCAGTGCAATAATCGCTTTCATTCGAATCATGTATTCTAGCGGCAATATGATGATAGGTGTTAAAAAATAAATGATGAACATCACGCTAAATATCATATTTTCCTGCATCTCGACCCAACCTTCTAATCATTAAAATCTTAAATCCCTCACTCCTTCTTCAGTATAGTCGAATATCCACCCACTGGCTGTAGTTAAATAATGAATTATTAGTCCATTACCCCCTACAAGAAAACGCTTTCTTTCTCTAAAAACATGAAATGCTTTAGTTCGCTAGACATAATCCAAATAAACCCCCGTGTTCAAACGACCTCCCTTGATTTGGATGCGGCAGGATACACGGTCTTACTCAAAAAAGATGGAATTCGTGATATCCTGCTTATTTTCATATATGTAGGTTCTCTTCGACTCTTTTTAATTTTTCTCAGGAGATTCCCTTTGAATTGATCGGTATTTTTCAAGTAGTTCTGGTGAAATCTCTTTTCTATGCTCGATTTCATAGCGATAAAATAGGACCGCGGAACCTTTCTTTATCCTAGTTATTTTCCCTCGATTTACAAGGGAATGAAAACATTGTTTCGATATTTCAAGATAATCAATCGCCTCCTGCCGTGATAGAAATTCTTGATCTAAAAAATGTCTAAGTTGCTCTTGTTTATCCATACTTCACAAACCCTTTCTTCCTTTTAATTTCGCTCCAGATACAAAAGAGAGCAACTTCTCTCATCTCTTGTTAGTTACTCTTTTGCGGATCGCATTATACGCATAAAAGCTAAAACAGAAGGCCGCGTACCAGTAACTTAACTTCTCTTGTGTCCGATACATTTTCCAAGTCTGGACTGCCATTTTTCCTTTTTCAGCGGAGAGCGAATCCTTCCTTATATTGTATTCTGCCAATACGATATTTAAGCCATACGCATGGTTTCCTCTTTTTAGAATCGATAGCCATGTCGCTGTATCTTGTCTCGTTCTGAGATCAGGCATCCTCACTTCACTAACTATTTTCCGGTCAATAATTACTGTGGAACAATTGATAATAGTGTTCTTAAGAAGATCGTGGTACGCCATGCAGCTTGGTACTTGCACAATGTTCTTATTTTTATGATCCACGATTCTTTCATATGACGTAAAGCTAAATCCTATCTGCTTATTTTTCATAAACGCCATCTGAAGGGCTAACTTCTTAGGATGCCAAACGTCGTCACTATCCAAAAATGCAATAAACCGTCCCCGAACCTCTTCTAATCCTTTGTTTCTTGCCGTTGCGGCTCCACTATTCTTAGAAAGTTCGTAGACGCGTATCCGAGTATTTTTTAAGTTCTTAACAAGCGCGACCGTTCCATCATTTGAGCAGTCATCTACTAGGATGATTTCAAGATGTTGGTATGTTTGATTTAATACGCTATGAATAGAAGTTAATACGGTGGCTTCACTATTGTAAGTTGGTATGATAACACTGACCAAGGCTTCTTTCATTTCTGCTCCTTTAAACCGAGATGCTTATAATAAAATTCTAACTGCTCCTTTTCGCGATCCCAGATATATTTTTTCTTTATTTTTTTCGTATTGTCCTTAAAATTTTGATACCGTGCCAGATCTTGTATCATATAATTCACACCCGCTGCGATGGCTTTTGGGGAATGGGAATCTATACAAATACCTACTTTATCTCCATCCACTACTTTCTTAATCTCTGGGAATTCACATGCTATGACTGGAATCTCTGCGGCGATATATTCGAAAAGCTTGTTCGAGGAAGCGGAATAATGATTGAAACAGGTATTATTCAACACTTGAAATCCGAGAAACGCTTGCTGTGTGTAGTTTTTCAACTCGTGTAAAGGCACCTTACTAATAAATTTCACCCTGCTAGTTAACTTTAATTCGATTACCCTTTTTTGCAAAGCGGCTTTTTGACGGCCATCTCCAATGAAAACGAGCGTCCCTTCTTTAAATAGCGGGGCCGCTTCCACTAGTTTTTCTAAACCGCGTCCTGGATTTATGACGCCTTGATATAATAATATTTTTTCATTTGGCGGCAGTTCTAAAAGCTCATGAATGAACTTGTTATTTGTGATTTCTTCTTCATATTCTGGATAATTATGAATAACACCTGGTAGAAAGCCGTACAATTGTTCATTAAAAGCTGCTCGCGTATCGTTCTCCACAATCATGAAATCTATTTTCTGAATGTAAAACTGTTCGACTTTTTTATGAAGCCAACCATTATAACCTTCACGACTTGTCTGTACCTCGTGAGAATCATAGATTAATTGCTTTTTTTGCAATCTGCTTTTTGCTGCAAAATGTGCTTGGGGCAATGTATTTAGATCGTGCGCTTGGAAATAATTAGCCTTTCTACTCCGAGCAACGACCGCCATTGTCATAATCGTGATGCCCATCAAAACAGTGCATTGAATTTTTGGGATCTGCAAAATAAAAAACACCATAACGGATAGTAGTATTCCGAGTAGATTTCCAACCAGTATCGCAATCGAGATGACTAATAAACATAATGCTAACAAAGTGACTCTTTGCTTTTTTTCACCGCCAATACGTGTGACATGGAAATATGGTACGACGGACTCCTTGCTTGGCAATAATGCTTTTTTATTTTCTTGCACGCAAATTAGTTCCACATCATATCCTATTTCCGCCAAGCTTTTCCCTTCTTTTAAAACGCGCGCATCATTTGAAAAATTATTGAATAGCAACATCACTATTTTTTTTCGCATGATCAGCTCCTCCCATCTATGCTAACCTTTTCATATAGTAATTAGATTGTACATTCTTTCAAGCCCTTCTTGTAATGTGTACTTAGGCTCCCATCCTGTTGCGTCTTTAAATTTCTGATTCGAGAGACAACTATTATAAACATCCCCTAATCGCGGAGCCATTCTTTTAGGGGTTATAGAGATTTGGAGGATATTGCTTACATGCTGAAATACCTCATTGATCGACGTCTGCTTGTTCGTTGCGATATTATAATTACCACTTCCTTTGATCTTAGTTGCCAAAATTAAGGCAGTTGCAATATCATCAACAAAAATAAAATCCCTTGTTTGCTCTCCGCTCCCAAATAGTATTGGTGCCTCTTGATTCTTCAACTTATTCCCAAAACATGAAATAACATCTTTCCCTAAACGATTCTTTTTGCCATATACATTAGCAAATCGGAGAGCACAGTATGGAAAATCATCCATTTTTTCATTCAAGGATAGATATTGTTCACATACCAATTTAGACATGCCATATGGAGAATGCGGCTTAGCATCAGACAGTTCCGTTAGCAAAGACGTCTCACTATTGCCATAGACTGCAGCCGATGATGCAAAAACAAAGCGTTCAAAATTGGCTATTTTTTTACAGGCGAGTAGCATATTAATCGTCCCCATGATATTCGTATCTGCATCTACATCTTGTCGCGCCATCGATGTGGGTACATCCACTTGCGCAGCCAAATGAATCACGTAGTGTGGCGAAACTTCCAGTATATAATTTGTTGCCTCCTCACTTCTAATATCGCACACTTTTAATGCTACTCTTGTTTCTGACGTCGATGTCCATTCTCCAGAACTCAGATCATCTATCACAAATATTTCATGAGGTGTCTCCAGTAATTCACGAAGAACCTGTGTACCGATAAAGCCACAACCACCTGTAATTAAAAATCTTTTTTTCTCCACATTCTATCTCCTCGCCTTCGTTTAAACTGCCCCTTTTGAGGTTAAAACTACCTTAATCGTAAGCATCAGAATACATATATCCAGATATAATGATTGATGCAAAACGTAATGATGATCCATCCGCATCTTCTCACCATTCGTGATTAAGCTACGTCCATTTACCTGTGCCCAACCTGTAATTCCAGGCTTAACAAGTAGCCGCGTTCTTTGTTCTTTTGAATAGTAAGCCGTGATTTCTGGTATTTCCGGGCGCGGACCCACAATACTCATATCTCCAAGAAGCACATTAAAAAACTGCGGCAGCTCATCCAAGCTTGCCCTACGAATAATCACGCCTACCTTTGTGACATTGGGATTTGCGACAGAACTATCTTTGAAAATAAAGCTATCTGGCACGCCCTTATCCCACCCCTGACCGTATTTTTGGGGATTCTTATTTCGTGGGCAGAACTTCATAGAACGGAATTTATAAATAGAAAACAGTGCTCCATTTTGGCCTGTTCGTGTTTGTACGAATAATACTGGTCCTTTATCCTCTAACTTAATACAAATGGCAATGAGAACCATGATCGGAGCTGTTACAATAATTCCTATTACCGCAACAAGTATGTCTACTATTCGTTTAGATACGATCCTGGCTCTCTTTTCAATCAATATGTGGTAACCTTTATCATTCGTTATTTTTCCCATATCAAATTGATTCTCCTTATGCATAATTCGCGTTCGTCGCCATCAATACTTGTGCCAAATTTCGTTGTCCGAGATACCACAACATCGCATTAAAAAAGGAAACAACGATACCGTAACAATACATTGCCAATAAAAAATCTACTTGTACTATCATAAAAACGCCTATAATACAGATGAGTTTCAAACATTCCCATCTCAGTTGCAAGCCTTGTTTGTTGATAATGTACAACACTTGGGATGTCGCGCCAAATACCGCTTGCGAGAAAAACATGCCCCCTAAAACAGGAACTAGCTGACCGGCTAATAACCAATTCTCTCCGAATACCCATGGAAATATGGTAGGAGCAAAGATAAATAATAAGAGCATTGGCACTAGCATGATGATAAATAGCCTCCATGTTAGCCGCATATATAGCTCGTACACCTTCTCTGGTTCTTTTGCGATATTTTTAGCCGCAAAGCTATAAAAAAACTGTGCCAATGAAATCGCCAAAAGAGAAATGGGTACCGCGATAACTCTTTGAACCAAAGCGTATTGTCCGCCATCAGAACTAGTAAAGACACCAATAACAAACAATAAGGGCAATTGCAAAGCTAGTGTATTAATCAGTCCTGATGGTGCCGAGTATAAAATGAAATTGCGATGTTTTCTTAATAAGTCCACAGCCTCTTTCCATGATAATGTCACCTTTTCCATGTGACCCTTCTTAGCAACATGTTGTAATACTAATATACTAATTAGTTTGCCCCCAACATCTCCTAGGAGTAATCCTGACGACTTAAATACTTGAAAGAACGATAGCGCACTTTGAATCACGCCTGTACTCATAAATTGTATTCCTTTAGTTGACGACAATGTTTTATATTGTTCTAATGCCATATTTTGATAATTATAAATCTGAATCATGCTCGTGAAAATAATACCTAAGCTAATCAATATCATCGTGATAAAGCTAGGATGTATACCTACGAAATTCAACAAACTAATGTCAAAAAAGATATAAAAGATAAATAATACCAGGCTGATCAACCACACAATCGTGAAGCTTAATTTCATTAATTTGTTAGCTGATCTTATATCTCTTTCTAAAGGTATCGCTTTCTCCAGACTCAAACTCGCAACCTTAACAACAATAGTAATGACCGTAACACAAGCAGCATACGTCCCCATTGCTGTTTCAGAATAAACACGTGAAATGATCGGTGCAAATAACATCATTATTAGCTGAGCTAGGCCATTTCCACTAAATAGCGTTACTAGTATTCTCCGATTTGACATTTACTTTTCCCTTCCATAAATCACTGCGATACACATAATTCAATGCAATCGCAATGAATATCCCGTTTGTGATGAGAGCTATAATAAACGAACTATCTACCAGACTCCATGCCGGCATAACCATCAATGCTACACTAACCATAAAATTCCGATTCTGTGCAATGCTATCGTAAACCCAGAGAATGGTGGCTAGCAATAAACTAAAAACAATAACACCCGCATACCCAAAAGCGGAGTATCCATCTGCCCACATATTTGCATTAGCAGACATTTTCTCTGATCCAAAGTATACAAAACCAATGATGCTACTTGGATTTGCGTTGTATGGATACTCTACAAAAAAATGAAATATCGAATGGCCTAAATACGTTTTGGGATTCGTCGAAAAGAAGTCAAAAAATAAACTGGATAGCGCTCCTGGTAATAACAGCATTCTGCGAGTGAAGATTTCAGTGAATGTAATCGTGTTATTGCTATAATCCATCAACAACGCTATCCCCACAAAAAGACTCATACACCAAGTAAAACGAATACCAAATGTTCGTCCCTTATTTCTAAGGCAAAATAGTACCATAAACAGCAAACATGCAGATAAGACAACACTTTTATGACCCGTTATCGAATAGACATATGCCTGACCAAAGATACCAATAAGAATGAGTAGAAGTTGTCCTTTCAACATACCAATAGCGATGAGGAACATATCCATTATTTTTGACAGCCAGGTAATGGCATATCCGGACAACCTACTAGCCTCGCTTCTAAAAACTTCTCGCACGCCATACACATCTTTGAATGAGACAAGGTTCACATGAAATCCAAACGATTGGATAATAATCCCATATAACATAAGCATGTATAGGAATAAACTGATATTTACTACCGAAGTTGATAGTCTGCTATTTTTAATAGGAATCAAAGGTATTTTTCCAAAAACATATAATGTTCCGAGACTGATGAATACGGATAATTTAAATAACCAAAAGGAGTCAAGTGGATCTTCTCGTATAAAGTCTGGAATAATGACGACGGGGATGTAAGCAAATAAATACAAAATCCAGTAAATGACTTGTGACGGGCGATCCACCTGGTAATCAGACCAAAAACTCGGTAAAACTGCCATAAAGCCAGAGAGCAACATAATCCAAAGTGGAGGATGTAGATTAATGAGTTGGTAATAGCTATACGCTGGTGAAATTAGATTAATATATGTCACATAGAGTATCATTACATAAAGAGCGATTCCCGCAATGACTACCACTCTTCCTATTCTTACTTGCATCATGCGCATCCCCAGCTATTCCCTTGTATATTGATAATAATAACTGGAATCATGCTTTCTCCTTCTCACTTTATTTCTAACAATCCCCATGATATCAATATTCTGCATTTGGTACTTATCGATACAGGACTTCAATTGTCGTTTTGTTGTTTTCTCATTTTCTACGACGATCAGGACGCTATCGCAAGCATTGCCAATAATCGAACTATCAGCTAAACCGCTTGGGGTGGAATCCACAAAAATGAAATCATACTCGTTGCGGCTACTATCAATAAAATCTTGAAAAATCGGCTTACTAAGAAGTTCTGTAGGGTTATATGGTAGTGGCCCACTCGTAACAATATCTAGATTTTCAATAACTCGTTGAACGATATCTTTTCCTTCAATTTCATTTAGCAAATCTGTGAGTCCGCTAAAATTTTGGAGTTTGAATAGCTCATGTATTGTTGGAAGGCGAAGGTCGCTATCGATAATCAATACTTTTTTTTCGTTTTTTGCCATGAAATATGCTAGGTTGGCAATAGCAGTTGATTTGCCTTCGCCTTGTCGGCATGATGTAACCATGATTACTTTCATATTCCGCTTTTCAGCTAAATATTGAATACTTGTACGAATATTTCGTAGTTGCTCTGGTATGATACCTTTTTCTTTTGTAATTAACTGTCGTTCGGAGTGCTTCTTTCTTACTACCATTTTTCAACCTCTCCTATAATAGGAATATTGGTTATCTCTTCAATGTCTTCATCTTCTCTAATTGTATTATTGGTCAATATCATAATGGTTATAACGATGATACCTGCCACCAATCCAATAAATAATCCTAAAGCTAGACTTATTTTTATATTCGGCGATATCGGAATCGTTGCATCTTCCACAGTTGCTCCTGATAATAGTTTCACGGTACTATTTTCAAATAGTTTACTCACCTCAAGTTGCATAATTTGGACGGTGGTGTTGACAACCTTAACCGCTTGTTCTGGTGAATTTGCTTGATACGATATAGAAATAATTTGTGACTCATTCTCATTTTTTATGCTCAGGTTCGTAGTAATTGTTTTAAAATCTTCTTTTAACTTTAATTTTTCTTTCACTTGATCGATCGTTGTATGACTTTTTAAAATTCCAGAATACGTACTGATTAAGCGATTGTTGGTATTGGAATCTAATCGAAAACCTTCATTTTCTATTTTCTGCGGCTTAACAAATATGTCTGCGCTTGCCTGATACTTCGGCACCGCTATTTGCATGAGCCAAAATGTTGTGCCACCTATACCAATGATCGAGGCTAGCATCAGTATCCAGAAATACTGTTTCAGGTGCTTAACAATGATGCGAAAATCAATCATTTTTTCCATATTTCTACTCATTCCTTGTTCATCATTTTCAACTTCTAATTACGTACTTTTTCGTTTGCTATCTTAAAGATGTTTCCTAGGTTTAATAGCTGAGCTTCGTCGCTTACACGTTGAACAATACCTTTTGTATCAAAAATAACTTTGTTCCTCATGCCACTCGTATCCATGTATTTAAATTCCGAATGATCGGTAAGGACTAATAATAAATCAGCATTTTCAACGGCTACTTGCATCTCTCGCTCTACAAAATGTAAATCTACATGTGGATCATAAGCGACTACTTGGTATTTCCCAGCTCGTTGTAATTCGAAATAGATATCCATCGCTGGACTCTCACGCGTATCGTCAACATTCCCTTTATATGTCAATCCAAAAACTACAATTTTTTTCCCATCGATATTCGTCATTATTTCTTCTACTTTACTCCGTATATAGGCGGGCATTCGCTGATTAATCGTTCGGGCTTCCCTAATTAGTTTAGCTGTAATTGGTGCGGCGGCTATTACAAAATGAGGATCTACAGCTAGACAATGTCCGCCTACCCCAGGGCCTGGTTGATGTATATTGACACGAGGATGATGGTTCGCAAGCTTGATGACTTCTAGCGCATCCACACCTAATTCGTTTCCGATTTTAACCAACTCGTTCGCAAGTCCAATGTTAACATCACGAAATGTATTTTCCATGAGCTTTGATAATTCTGCAGTGGAAGCATCTGTCGGTATTAATTCGCCTGTTACAAATGTTCGATACAGTGCCATGCCAGCTTCCGCACATGCTGGCGTCGCGCCTCCGATAATCCTGTCGTTATGAACGAGCTCATGCATTATCTTACCTGGTAATACGCGCTCTGGACAATGCAATAAATAGACATCCTTCCCTACCTTCAACCCTGTCGATTCGATTAATGGCAAAATTTCACATTCAGTAGTCTTCGGGCCAACTGTAGATTCAATAATAACTATATTTCCTAGTTGCAAATATGGCAAAATGCTTCTAACTGCCTCGATCACATGTGTGAGATCGCATGATTTAAGCGTATCGTCTTTATTTGGTGTGGGCACCGTTATGATGAATGCATCTGCTACCTCTGCCTCCATTTTTGCGATAAAATTACCTGAATCGACTACTTCCTCGAACCCTTCTTTCAAAAAAGGTTCTTCTTTTTTAATTTCCAGATTATTCAATCTATTTACAATCCGTCTATTCACATCAACACCTACTACTTGATGTTGCGCTTTAGCGAGTACGATTGCGGTTGGTAAGCCGATGTATCCCAACCCCACAACTACTATCTTCAAATTTTGCACCTTCTTTTTTATTTTAAATTTGGTTGGGGACTTTCACCACCCTGTTGATCTTTTGTCGTATCACTGTCTTTATTATGCGTGAAACTTCACAAAAATACAACGCGGTTTCGTAAAATGGATCTGTTACGGTCTTAAATGTATCTTGATTTATTTAGATTATCTTCCCACACATTCACAAAAAATATCGCCTTACCCCAAAAATAGGTTCGGCGATATCTTCTTGTTCAGTGTCATTCCTATCAATTTTTTACTTGCTCGTCACATTGATAATTTGTTGATTAATAAGATTGCCCCTTGCATCAAGGGCTAATAGCGTTACTTTTTCTGCTGTATTCTTGATCTTGCCGTGCGCATAGAAGGAAATTTTCCCATCCGATACGCTACCACCACTATAAACGGTATCGCCTACTTTTAACTGTACGCGGCTTACATTCCCAGTGTATGTGCCTTCTAAATATCTACTTTCGCCTAGAACATAGTTGCCAACATTAATTGTACCCGCACCATCTAGATTTTTTAGCGGTACTTCTTTACTTGCTACCTCATGGCCTACCGAGTTGAATGCTTTTACTGTTACTTTATTGTAAGAACTACGAATCTTATCTTTTGCATAAAACTGGAATGTTCCATTAGCGACTGTACCACCTGCGTATTCGCCACCTTGATCGCCTTCTACAACAAGCTTAATTTTCGCAACATCACCTGTAAAAGTACCTGTGACATAACCATCTTGATATACTACAAATTCATTCGTCGTGATATCACCTGTGAGCAATGGTTTTACTTTTACTTCTTGCTGAGCAATTTTATTGCCGCGCTTATCGTATGCCACTAATACTACTTTAGCCGTTGTCGTTCTGATTTTATCCATGGCATAGAATGAGATTTTACCACCTGTTACTGATCCGCCAGCGTATTCGGTATCATCCACTTGCAATTTCACTCTGGAAACATTTCCTTGGTACGCGCCTTCCACGTATTTACTTTGTCCAAGGATGTAATCATTCACTAAGATGGTTCCTGCGCCATCTCCATTTGTTAGAGCTACTGTTTTGCTAGCCACTTTTTGGTTGGCTGCATTATATGCTTCCACAATTACTTTGTCGTAGGAGTTGCGGATTTTGTTAGTAGCATCAAATTGGAACGTTCCATTATTGTTAACTGTTCCGCCTGTGTATTCTGCATCTGCAACAATGAGTTTGATTTTCGCTACATCACCTGTGAACGTTCCTTTTACGTATGAATCTTGATATACGACAAATGGATCTACGGAGATATTTGCATCAACACTTACATCGGTATTTGCTTCTACTGTAATTATCCGTTTTACGCTAACTTCTTCACCTGCTGAATCTTTAACGCTGTATGTTAGTGTGTATACGCCTGCTTTTGATGTGTCCACACTACCTGTGACTTTGATTTGGGAAGTTAAGTCCAAATCTTCTGCATCCGTTGCTGTGACTCCTTCTAACGCATTGAAATTGTCTCCAACTTTAATAGTTTTATTCGTCGCGCCTTTAATTTCTGGCGGAGTATTTTGGGTACCATACACGAGTTGTTTACCTAATTCACTGCGATGTGTTGTCATGCGTTGCGTTAAGTGAATCGTATCCACATTAGTTTGTTTGGCAGTGCCTGTTGTAGTTAATTTAAATGTATAGCTTCCCCCTGGTAAGATTGTTTTACCGTCATATACACTTGAAAGATCTACAGTCGCAATATTTCCTGTTTGGGATACAGAGCCTGCATGATTATCTCCTGCTGATAGGCGCTCGTTAGTGTTTAGGGAAATATAGAATTTTGGTAATTTGATAGTGTTAAATGCTGATTCAACGGCTTTTAATACTGGGCTAGTTTCTTTAGCCGTCGCTTTATTTCGGATATTCACTGTGTAGGCATTCGCTGATGTTCCTAGTGTTACTTCTACATCTTGGTTGGCATAAACGATTTTTTGGTCTGGTAATTTCTCAGTGCCTTCCAGTCCAACTTTAATTGCTTTTGTTAGTTCATCGCGTTTCGTCGAGCCTGGGCTTACTTTATCTTGAGATTGCATCCATGAGATCATGCCGCCGAGGTTTTTATTTTTAACGTAGTTTGCTTTTTCGGTAACAGAGCGTACATTGTCAAACGTGAAAAATTGTCCTGTTACTTCACTGTACAGATATGGTGCTTTGGCTACGTCATCCCAATATTCTTTCAGGCCTGGTACGCTTGCTTTTAACTTGTCAATATTACGATAAGCCCATGTTCCTGATGCACGTCCAAAATCTCCGATGACCATATCGATTTCATTGACTGTTCCCCATGTCGGTGAACCATCTGAATCAGCAAAATCTTTCGCTGCTGGTTGAAAAAGACCAGGTTGTAGTGGATTATTACCTTTTTCAACAGTGTTCCAGCCACGAGAATAATAGGCTGCACCGATGACGATTTTTTCTGATGCTGCGCCTTTACTCGTTAAATAATTCACGGTCTGATCCACAGAAAGTCCATTAGCATAGTCTGGATTATTCGGATTGCCGTATAGTGCGGAATGGTGATTACTTTGACCTTCCCAAGCACCGTGCATATCGTATGTCATGATGTTAGCAAAATCAACAATGTTAAATAGTGCTTTAACATCGATTCCTTCATCAAGTTTTGATTTTGGAGCTGGTAACGCGACTGTTAATTCATATGTTTTCTTCAACTCAGAGCCTTGTTTATCGAGCGCGGTACGTAGTTCTTGCAAGAGTTTAATATAGTTTTCTTTATCCTCTGGCCTAGAATTCGGTGTTCCTTCATCATTTTTATTATCAACGTTGTCTGGGGCGCGTACAGAGGCCGGATATTCCCAGTCAACATCGACGAAATCCATATTCGTATATTTGATGAATTTCATTGCATTAGATACAAAATTCGCGCGTTTCACTGGATCAGCAGCTACTACTGAAAAGTCGCCTGATTTCGACCAACCACCTAGTGATACCCCAATTTTCATGTTTGGGTTGTCTGCGCGTAGGGATTGCAATGTGTTTAAGATACCTGATGTAGGACCTGCCCAAGGTACATCTGTCTCACCAACGCCTGAGTTGATCGCTGCATCTGTATCTGTAAATTGGAAGTTCCCATTACTATCAAAATCAACAAATGCAAAATTCAAATGTGTCAGTTGATCTGCTGGAATATCTTTCGGATAAAAATTATCTTGTCCTCCCCAGATCGACCAGTCTCCATAGTACATCACATTTCTGTATTTCGCTGTTGTTGCTTTTTCTTCCACGGCGCTCACTTGTTCCGTTTGTGGTACATAAAACACGCCCACTAACGCGATTAAAAACGCCTGCAATACGAGCATTGTACTCATTGCTAATTTAATTGATCGGTTTTTCACAATAGTTCCCTCTTTTCTGTATAATTATTAAATCTTAACGGGACAAGCCCAGAATCCCCAATTTCATTGGATATCTAATTTCCAAGTTGCTTCCACCTTATTTTCGGGTTGATATATTAAATTCACCTGACTAATTGTACTCGGCAAGCTAAAATAGGCACTTCCTTTTAACGTGTGTTTAGGTGCCACAACATCGCCAAAATTGATTTTAGTACCATCGATTCTATATTCTGAGCCATCATTTGCTTCTATCCTGAAATCATTTGCGCCAATACCTTGTTCCTGTGAGGCGTTATTTGTTAATTCTAATTTTAGCTCTATATTCGTATTTTTCTTGGTAGTGGTTTGTTTCATTTGGGTTACTGTCATTGTGATTTTTCGCGCCGTTTTTGTAAGTTTGGCATCTTGTGTTTGTGGCTTTTTCGTAGCCTCCACTTCACTAATTTTAGCTTGATCCGCCTTTAATGCATCGCTATCTATTTCTTCTCGTACACCGCTACAAGCAACTACAGTAAAAATTGTACAAAAAGATATGACATAAAATATTCCCTTTTTCATTCTGTATCCCCTAATCCTTATTTCGTTATTTCAGGAAGAGCTGGCTGAAATATAGAGATATCCAGCCAGCTTTCTTGAATCATTTCATCGTTTGAGTCGTTTTAAATAACATCGGTGCGTAGCGGTTAACGAACTCCCAATTGTATGCTTTTCCGTCTTTATCTTGACCAGCATCCCAGTTAACAGACCATGTCATCAAGCCTTTGATTGGATTGCCTTCTGCCGCTAGTCGGTCCATTGCTGTTTTAACGTGAAGCGGGTTGATTACGTAGCCCGAAGCTGCTGCGTCATTATTTGTTGGTAAACCTAGCACTAGTTTATTAGCTGGAATTTTTAAGAATCCTCTTGTGCCTTTAGATAAAGAATCGGCCATGTAGTATAGAAATTCTGCTTTTAGATCATTGTTTGACTGGGTTAACCAAATATTTAGTTCATCCACCCATAGACCATCGCCACTTTGGTTGTATAACTGCGGATTAATCCAGTCATAGTAGCCGTCTAAACCTTTGATGTACGCTTCGTATGCTGCGCCTGGTTTCAAGTACGGAAACTCTGGTGCCATTGTGATTAAGAAATTTTTGTTCTGCGCTTTGTAATGTTGTTTGACTTCGCGTAATGCTTCTGGAATAACTGTTTCGTTGTCTCCAGCTGTAATAGCTGACTGCTCTAAGTCGATATCTAGGCCGTCAAATCCGTATACGTCTACCATCCGAATAATTTCTGCCACGAAGGCTGCTTTATCGGCTTTTTTTAGTTCGATGTGTGCATCTGCACCGCCTAATGCCATGATAACTGCTCTGCCTTCTTGATTTAGCTTCCCAATTTGGTCACGGAATTCGGCATCGGTCATATTGTAGGGCTTAAAGGTCGGGATCGTTCCGTTGCCTTCTGATTTCATAAATGAGGCATCGATAACATTGTATTCCTTGCGAATATCTGTTAAATCCATTGCCGCAGAGGAGCCTTGCTTGTAACCGTCTTTATTGCCAGCTGGCCAATTGTGCCAATATCCTACGAGAACTTTATCTTCTGGGTTGACCATTTCTTCTGCTGGATCGGCAGGAACCACTTCATCTTTTGTTTTGACGTTCACCGGTTGTTCCACTATTTTATTGCCGCGTTTGTCATAACCGATTAACGTTACTTTATCCGTCGTATTTGTGATTTTATCAACTGCGTAAAAAGTGATTTTACCACTGGATACGGTTCCTCCAGTAAAGGTATTTTCGCCTATTTTAAGACGTACACTTGAGATATTGCCTGCATACGTACCTTCTACATTGCTGCTTTGGTTCAATATAAAATCATTCGTGGTAATCGTGCCTGCACCATCTGCGTTTTTGATTGTCACGTCCTTACTATCTACTTCGCGACCTACCGCGTTGTATGCTTTTAGTGTGACTTTGTCGAAACTGTTACGAATTTTATCCTTGGCGTAAAACTGGAATGTGCCACCGCTTACAGTCCCGCCTTTATACCCCTCAAGATGTCCTTCCACAAAGAGTTGGACTGTCTTAACATCACCTGAAAACGTTCCTTGTACGTAGCTATCTGTATACAATTCAAATTGGTTTGGTGTCAGTGTACCATCAAGTTCTCCCACTTTAATAGCTTGTTCCGTTATTTTATTGCCGCGTTTATCAAAACCTATTAGTGTTACTTTATCTGTCGTATTTCTAATCTTATCTAGCGCGTAGAAACTGATTTTGCCGTCAGCTACTGTCCCTCCCGCATACTCTGTTTCACCAACTTTGAGGCGGACTCTTGAAATGTTCCCTACGTATGTGCCTTCCACATTTCTGCTTTGGCGCAGTAGAAACTCATCCGTACTAATCGTTACTTCGCCATCTGCATTTTTGAGCGTAACAATTTTACTATCTACTTCTTGACCAGCGGCATTGTATGCTTTTAACGTCACCTTATCGAATGAATTGCGAATTTTATCTTTTGCGTAAAACTTAAATACACCGGCATTCACAGTTCCTCCAACATATCCTGTACTTGGCCCGCCTTCAACAAATAGTTTGATTGTTTTAATATCGCCTGTAAATGTTCCTTGTACGTAGCTATCTGTGTATAGTTCAAACTGTTCTGGTGCAATTGCAGTTGTTGTAGCTTTACTTGTTAGATTGACTGGGCTTTGAGTATGCAGCTCCGATGCGTTCGCCGTTAGTGATAGCGGCGCGGAAGCAACCACACTTGCCACCATCGTCACGCTTAATGCTTTGCTTAACTTAGTCACCAATTTCTTCTTGTTCATATTTCCCTCCCAATTTCTTTTTTGTAAAACTTACTACTTCGTTCGTAGCTTTATATGTCTCATTATAGATAAGTCTTTGATTAACTCAATATTTTTTCGCAATATGGGTCGATTTCAGCCTCAATTGAGATACCAAATTGTTTTTAGCTGGTTTAACTTGTAAAAATGCATAAAAAAAGATCGCCGATTTTATAGAGTATCAACGATTTTATACTTATTTTTTTCCAAATTTACTACCATCTCTTGATTTGCGAAAAACTAGCCTTCTGCTACTAGATTTTGCTATAATTTACGTATATCTTAGTCCGCGATAAAATGATGATCTTCGTACTTTATTACACATGAAAGGAAATGAGTAATTATGCAAATTTTTATTGTAGAAGATCAAGTTTTACAGCATGATGCGCTAGTAACGATGATCCAAGAAATTATTGGCGCTTCTAATTACCCATTCGAACTTAACCAAATCACGGCGCCTTCCGTCATTCTGGGCGAAATAAAAAACATGGAGCCACCCCATATTTATTTCATAGATATTGATATACAGACACCGAAGCCCAGTGTTGATCTTGCTTTAGAAGTCAGAGAACTAGATGTTCATGGTTATATTATTTTTATAACGAGTTCCGCTGATACATTGTATGAGATTATGGAGCAATATATCATGCCTGCCGCCTATGTAGTGAAACATGAAATGGATAATTCACTCTGTAAAGCTGATATTGCCGCTGCGCTCGAATTAGTATTTTCTCGAGAAGAACTACGAAAAGGCATGAAAATGTATACTTTTATTGCGGATGGCAGGGAAAATTCTGTAGCCTATGATGATATTCTTTATTTTGAAACCATATCTCGGACAAAAAAAATCACCATGTATACTCGTAATGGAACCTACACTATTGTTGATTTTTTGAAAAATATTAAAAATTCTCTTTCTGGTCACGCACATTTTTCTGGGGTAAACTCCTATGTTATTAATTTAACCAATGTCGTCAGTATTGACCGGACAAATGGCGTTATTGTGCTTGTAGATAATACGAAAATCTATGCAGGGCGTCGAGTTATTGGTACGGTTTATAAGGAGTTTCAGGCATTACATATGCCTTGAGTTTACCGCTACATTCAGATCCCGCGCCAAAAGGAGCTGGGGCATAACCCAGATAAATCGGCGAAAAGCGCTTGCATTCAGGGAGTTTGGCGGACTCCCTGAATACAAACGCTTTCGCTCGATTTGTGTAAAACAAAATTTTCGTCCTACCCAAAGTAATGGGTTGGGCGATTTTGCTATATCTTGAGTTTTATCTCAGATTCTTTTTCGTTATTTAGTTCTCACTATAAAATTTCAACGCGGCTTGTGCTGCTTCGCCTTTTGCGATTTTGCCCCCGTGGAATGTGATCGAGGCTTCTAGTGCGTTCAAAGTATGCAGGACATTCTCTTTACGGCTACTAAAGCCCATGTTTCCAATGCGCCATATCTTGCCGGCAAGAGCACCGAATGAACTCGCAATTTCGACACCGTAGTGGTGCAGTAATGTCGCGCGAACGGCCTCTCCATCAAGTCCTTCTGGAATGTTAACACACGTTACCGTCGGCATTTTGCTAGCCATATCGCCGAATAGCGTTAAGCCCATCGCATTTAGACCGGTCATCATCGCTTTTTCATGTTTGCGGTGACGGGCAAAACGGTTTTCTAGCCCTTCTTCGTGAACAATGCGCAAGCCTTCGCGTAATGCATAAATCATCGATGTCATCTCCGTATGATGGTTGATATGCTTTGGTCCCCAATACTGCTGAATTTGGCTGAGATCTAGGTAATTGCTCGAAATGAAGCGGTCATTTCGAACATCTTTTGTTAGGCCGAGCTCAACCTGGTAACGGGATGCGAGAATTTTCTCGACTTTTGCATTATAGGTTACTGGGGCCATCCCTGTTGGGACGCTGAGGCATTTCTGCGTTCCGGCAACGGCGATGTCTACTCCCCACGCATCGGTTTGGAAATCGGCTCCGGTGAATGTGGCTACGGCATCGACCATGAATAGAACGTCGTTTTCTTTACAAAATAACCCGATCTCCTTCAAGTCTTGCATTTGGCCTGTCGATGTTTCGCCGTGAACCATGATGAGCATTTTTGGATTGTAGGCTTTGATTTCTTCTATGACCTTCTTCGGATCAAAAATAGTGCCCCATGCTTGCTCGACGATTTTAACTTGCGCGCCTGCACGTTGCGCGAGTTCCGCCATCAAAAAGCCAAATCGGCCAAAAGATGGTACGAGTACTTTGTCGCCAGGCTCGATGATGCCGCAAACGGCTGCTTCTAGTCCTGCGCGGGCTGTGCCATCAACGGCGAGTGCCCATTCATTTTCAGTTTGGAACGGTAATTTCAAAAGGTTCGTTACGTCGTTCATCATTGCGAAGAATTCTGGATCGTATTGTCCTAGAATTGGTGTGCTCATTGCTCTTAACACCCGTGGTTCGGCTTCCACTGGGCCCGGAGTCATAATTGTCCGAATCGATGCTTGTAGTTCTTTTACCATACTATGTTCCTCCTTCGATATTAAAAAAGAGCGGTTGGTCGTTTATGTACATTTATTCACAACGTTACTTGGGAATTCATCATACACTCTCCATTGACCGACCGCCACAATAGCTATGCTTCTGCTTTTATTTTAAGATAATTCTAAATAGGAAACATTAGTCAAGTAGCACGAAAAGATAGAGGTGTTTTGTCCATAGTAGACAATATTTTCTAACGACAAATGAGGCATTTCTATAGTACAATTGAGGGGACTAAACTTTGGTGTGGTCTGATGCTTGGTCGTCCTGCCAATGGAAGGGGTTTTTACAATGACAACGATGTCCGAACTATTGCTAACGCCAAGGTTTTCTAATATTGAAGTGATTAATGCGGAGGCTGATCTCGAAAATCTGGTCGATACGATTGAGATTTCGGAGACGCCCGATATTGTTGCTTATTTGCCTAAAAATACGTTTTTGCTCACAACTGCGATGGCTTTTCAGAACGATCCGGAGGCACTGTGTAAATTGATTGAAGATTTGCATCGTTTGCCGGCTGCGGGGCTCGGGATTAAGTTGGGGCGGTTTATTGATAAGCTAGATCCGATGGTAATCGCGACGGCGAACCGATTGCAGTTTCCGATTTTACGGATTCCGCTTACGGTGACACTCGGCACGATTTCTCACCAGTTGTTGTCTTATATTTGGGATCATCAGACGGAGAAATTCCATTATGCAATTGATATTCAGCAGAAGTTTTCGAAAATGATGATTAAGGGCGCATCGCTTCAGTCGCTCATTCAGAATTTGGGTGGTATTTTGAAGCGACCGGTTGTTTTGATTAACCCGTTTTTGGAGGTCGTAGCAAGTACACAGCACTTTAAACAAGCGAGTTATGCAACGACTTTGGATGATATCCATGAAAAATTAAAAAAAACGCCGGAACTCATAAGTGAGATGACGTTTTTGCTCGAAAATGATTCGTTGTTGATCTCGGTTTTCCCTGTGAAAGTGACGACGTATTATCCGTATTTTCTGGTGATTTTAAAGGCGGATCAAATTCCGTATCCGTTCTCACAGCTAGCGATTGAGCAAGCGAACACGATTATTTCGTTTACGATTTATAAGAATCAGAAATTGGCGGAGAGTAATCGGACGTTGCGTGGGAAATTTTTCACGAAGTTGTTGCAAAAGGGTGAGGATGATGCGGAGTATACGAGGAACTTGTTGGATTACGGGAAAGGTTATGGGTTGTTGCCCTCAGATTATTATCGATGTTTGATTGCGGGGATTGATGAGAGTTCGATGGCTTTGAAAAATTTGACGCTTCAAGAAGAGATTTATTCGCTGACGTATGAGTGGTTGGAGCGGGAATTGCATCGGAATTTTGAGAACGCACTAATATTTCCGCACCCGACGGAAGATAAGTTTATTATTTTGTTGCAGCAGCATGTGGTGGATTTAAAAGAGCGCCTGGTTGCGATTCAGACAGCGCTTGACCGGCTGTTCCCGATTTCGATTTCGTTTGCGGCGGGTAATGAGGTGTATGAGACGGCTTCGATTCATTATTCTTACATGGAGGCCGTTGATACGTATCGGCAAAGTGAGAAGGACCACTACCATTCATTTGTGCATTTTTATGAGTCGAAGGGTATTATGGAGTTGATGCAATTTATTCCGGTAGAGCAGATTCAGCATTTTTGTTTGTTTACGTTGAAGACGCTTGCGTATCCTCAAAATGAGATGCATCAGGAATTGCGGCGGACGTTGCAAGTGTATTTGAGTTGTCAATGTGAGATTACAGAGACGGCGAAACAGCTTTATATTCATCGGAATACGGTGAAGTACAGAATTGCGAAATGTGCGGCGTTGTTGGATCACCCGATTACGCATGCTGATTTTTCATTGAAGCTACGGTTGGCGTTGTTGTTGTCGGACAAAAAAGGTTGAGCCAGAATTTCTAGCTCAACCTTTTTTAGAATTGTTGAAACTGATCAACAGGCATGACAAACACTGTCGCGCCGCCAACTTGGACTTCAATCGGATACGGCACATAGGTGTCTACCGTCACACCAAGCGATGCAGCGGGGCTCATGATTTGTTCGCGAGCTTTGCAGTTATTCTTAATAATTTCAAGCGCGGTTTCGACTTGCTCGTCTTCCACACCGATAATAAAAGTCGTGTTTCCTGCTTTTAGAAAGCCACCTGTTGATGCTAATTTAGTGGCACGGAAATTGGCATCCGTTAACGCGTCGGATAGGCGGTTGCTGTCCTGATCTTGAACAATCGCAAAAATAAGTTTCATCATTTTCCATCCCCTTACAATGTTTTTCTTTATTATATCAGAAATCAGGCGAAAGCTTTACTAATAAAACCTCCTGGCGGACGGAGCTCATCTCGATATGTAACAAGTGCTGTCAGCCTAGTCTTGCCTTTATTCGTCCGAAAATATCTGCGACGATTTCCTCGATGGTTCTTGTGGCATCAATAATTTCAATCCGTTCTGGGAACATGTCGCGCACAGTTTCATAGCCAGTTTGCACTTTGTTGTGGAAAGTCACATCTTCCATGTCGAGGCGGTTGACTTCGCGGCCTTTATTTGCAGCGATTCGCGCCAACCCAACGTCTGCTGGAACGTCTAAATAATATGTCACATCTGGCATCGTTGTTTCCACAGCAAATTGATTGATTTTCAAAACTTCGTCAATCCCAATATCGCGTCCAACGCCTTGATAGGCAAGTGAACTATCGATGAAACGGTCGCACAAAACCAGTTTCCCTTCGGCGAGCGCTGGGCGAATGAGTTCCACAACGTGTTGGCGTCTTGCACCCGCAATCAACAAAGCTTCGGTTTTCGCGTCCATTCTGCTGTCGAGATCGTTCAGGAAAATTTCCCGTACGACATCGGAAATCTTGCTACCTCCGGGTTCACGGGTTTTGACAAATTGGATTCCGGCTGCTTCTAAACGCTCTGCTAAACGTGTGCCGACCGTTGTTTTTCCTGATCCGTCTGGACCTTCTAACGTGATAAAAATACCGTTCATTTTTTTGTTACCATCCTTATTCATTTTCTTAGTTCTAAGCATACCATGAACTGGCGCAAAACGCTTATATTTATATGAAAATAGAGGTAAGAAATCGAAATTGCTGATTCCTTACCTCTATTTATTTAGTGCCTAGTCTTGTTTGCGTCGTCTTTGTAGTAATGTGCCGAATAGGATGAACGCTGAACCAAGAAGTACGTACAGAAGCGCAGATGTGTCGCCTGTTTTCGGTAGTACTTTTTTGATGATTGGTTGTGTTGGTTCTGCTTGTTTTACTTCTGGTTGTGTTGGTGTTGGCTGTTCTGGTGCCGGTTGTGCTGGTGTTGCTTGTGGTGCAGTGACTTGCAGGTTTACTGTCGTAGTTGTTGTTTTGTTATTGCTATTCGTTACGCTGTAGACAACTGGATAATTGCCTGCTTTCGTTAGATCGGCTTGGCTCGCGTCGTAGCTGACCTGATCTGTGATATCGCCGTCAACGGTATCTTGTGCGGTTACGTTTTCTAGCCACGCAACGCTCTCTTCACTTGTACCTTGCATCACGCTTAAATTTGATGCTTCCAAAATTGCCATTTCGGCTGTGACTTCGATTTGAACCGTTTCTACAGTTGTTTTGCCGTTGCTGTTGTTCACGCTGTAGTGAACTGGGTAGATGCCTTCTTTTTTGAAGTCTACGTTCGCATAATCAACCGTCACGTCGGAACTCAAATCACCATCTACTTTATCGGTTGCAAAAACGTCATCGAACCAGCTGATTTCTTCTGATGTTGTGCCGGCTAAAATGGATTTGTTTACGGCCGTGATGACTGGGTTTTCAGCAGTGACTTGTAGGTTGATTGTGGTTGTTGTTTCTTTGTCGTTGCTGTTTGTCACGGTATAGCTGACTGGATAGTTGCCTTCTTTTTTGAAATCTACTTGACTGTAATCGACGGATACGTGTTGCGAAATATCACCGTCTACTTTATCAGTTGCTGTTACATTTTGGAACCATGGGTATTCTTCGCTCGTTGATCCTGCTAAAACGCTGATATTGCGTGCTTCGATGACTGGATTTTCGGCGGTCACTTGTATGTTCACGGTTTGCGTTGTTGTTTTATTATTGCTGTTTGTGACCATGTATGTGACTGGGTAATTGCCTTCTTTGTTCAAATCCACGCTGCTGTAGTCGATTTGGATTTGGTCGTTGATGTTTCCGTCTGCTTTGTCTTCGGCGGTAACGTTATGGAACCAGGCAATGTCTTGTTCTTTTGTGCCGGCAATGATTGCTAGGTCGCTTGCGTAAAGGACTGGATTCTCAGCAGTTACTTGCACATTGATTGTCGTTGTTGTTGTTTTTCCATTGCTGTTGGTCACGCTATACGTTGCTGGATAGTTGCCTTCTTTTTTGAAATTCACTTCGTCATAATTCACTGTAATGTCGGTGCTGATGTCTCCGTCTGCCAAATCTTCTGCGGAAACGCCTTGATACCACGCGATATCTTGCGCATCAGTTCCTGCGATAATGTCGAGATCCGTTGCTGTTAAAACGGGTTCTTTGGCTATCACTTGCAGGTTAACGGTGCTAGTCGAGGTTTTACCATTGCTGTTCGTCACGGTGTAAATGACTGGATAATTCCCCTCTTTTTTAAATTGAACCTTTGAAAAGTCGACCGTTACGTCTTTACTGATATCGCCGTCTGCTTTATCAAGTGCTGTTATGCTTTGGAACCACGAAATGTCTGTGGCTTTTGTTCCTGCGAGAATGTCTAGATTGCTAGCTTGCAGAGCAGGTTTTTCAGCGGTAACCGTGATGTTGATTGTTTTTGTTGTCGTTTTGTTGTTGCTGTTTGTGATTGTGTAAACGACTGGGTAGCTACCTTCTTTTTTGAAGTCTACTGCGCTGTAATCTACCTTGATGTTGGCGCTAATATCACCATCTGCAAGGTCGGTTGCGGAAACATCTTGGAACCACGGGATTTCATCCGGTTTCGTTCCAGCGATTGTCGCTAAGTTTGTTGCTTGGAGCACTGGATTCTCCGCGGTAATGTTCATGTTGACTGTTTTGCTTGTTGTTTTGTTGTTGCTGTTTGTTACGCTGTACACGACTGGATAACTGCCTTCTTTGTTAAAATTGACTTGGCTGTAATCCACTTTTACATCTGTGCTAATATCGCCGTCTGTTTTGTCGGTTGCAGAAACACCTTGGAACCATGTGATATCTCCTGCTTTTGTGCCAGCTAATGTGTCTAGATTGGCGGCTTGCAATGCAGGGGCATCTGCGGTGATTGTGACAGTAACAGTGACTGCTGTTGTTTTGTTATTGCTGTTTGTCACGGTATACACGACTGGGTATGTGCCCTCTTTTTTGAAATTAACGGCGCTGTAATCGGCGGTTACCTCAGTGCTTAGATCGCCGTCTGCTTTATCTGTTGCTGTCACGTCTTGATACCACGCTACGTCTTCTGCTTTTGTTCCAGCTAGGAGTTGTAGGTCCGTGGCTTGAAGTACTGGTACATCAGCGCTTACGGTTACTTGGATTGTTTTCGTTGTTGTCTTGTTGTTGCTGTTTTTCACTGTATATGTGACTGGGTATTGGCCTTCTTTTTTGAAGTTTACTTTGCTGTAATCAACTGCCAAATTCGCGCTAATATCGCCATCTACTGTGTCTGTTGCGGATGTGTTTTGATACCACGGGACATCTGTTGCTGCGGTTCCTGCATTAATGGTGATGTCTTGTGCTGCGATGACTGGTAGCTTAGCTGTTACGCGCGCTGTCACGGTTTTCGTCAAAGCTTTATTATTACTATTTTTGACGCTGTAAATAACCGGATAGTTGCCTTCTTTGTTAAAATTAACTTGGCTATAATCCGCGACAAGTTGGCTGCTTAAATCACCGTCTACCTTGTCCGTCGCGCTAGCACCTGTGTACCATGGAACTGCATTTTCGTCTGTACCTGCGATGATATCAAGGTCTGTTGCCTCGATGACTGGAGCGTCGGCTGTGATTGTCATTGTCACGGTTTTCGTTGCAGTTTTGTTTTTGCTATTTGTAATCGTGTATGTGACTGGATAGTCGCCTTCTTTTTTGAAATCTACTGCGCTGTAGTCAACGGTTACTTTGTCTGAAACATCGCCATCAACTTCATCTATCGCGGACATCGTGCTCGTCCAATCGATGCCTGCCGCCGTGGACCCCGCTGTTGCGTGAAGATGACTTGCTGTTAAAACTGGTGCTTCGAAAATTCGAATTTTGGCAATCGCGCTATCGCTTGTTAGTGTTTTTGCGGCTAACTCGGTTTCTGATACTGCTGGAATTTCTAAGTGTTTATTTTTCAAGTAGGAATCGTAGTCGGCGTCGGCTTTTAGATTCGCGGTTACTTTTAACATGTAGCTATTAGAGTATAGGTTCGTATTTTTTAGTGCCGCTGCGTTAGCCGTTGCCGTCACCGTATTCGAATTTTTGTCGATAGCGATGGTGAATAAAGATGACGCGTCTTTGCCTGAGATATCTGTGATTTTAACATCTTGAATATCTAGCATATTTTCGAGCGATGTCTTCATGATTAATTTGCTCTCCATATCGTCTGTATCTCGGTATGGTACTTCTTGGATTGTCGTGTATTCTACTTGGTTATCCTCCACATTTGATGTAGCTTCGTCTGCCATGAACTGTGGTTTTGGAAAATCAATTGGCACGAGAGATTTACCGATGTAACCCATGACAAACGTTCCAGCTGCTCGCGGTGCCATAATAAGATGATCGGTTGGCCCATATATAAAAGAACCCCAACTTTCTTTAACAAACTCGTCGCTTGCAACGCCACCAGATGTGATGGATGTGGATGTTTCATCATCGCTGTATAGCAAAGTACTTTTTTCCATAACATAGATATTTTGCATGTTGCTTTCTTTAAAAACTTTCAGGCTTTCTGTGTTATCAATATCCGTGTAAGTGAAAAATCCGGATACGTCAACAGGCTGTTTCGTTTCGTGATCTAGGTATTGAATTTTAACGATAGGATCTGAGGTTGTACCTGTATTCGTGAATCTTAGGAAAGTATTGGCTGCATGACCTACTGTGATTGGTGACGTTAGTTCCAGAGGGATAAGACGAAGATCGACCCATCTCGAATTGTAAATACCAACTTTTGAAGCTTCCATATAAGTGTCTTCTGCACCTGGCGTGATTGTATTCGGTTGAAAGACAACATCGTTTGCTGGTAGTGCTCTTGCTGTACCACTAACTACGTAAGATATCTCTGTATCCGATGTAAATCTCGGGAAAAAAGAATATTGATTTGGAATGTAGAGTAGTGGATCTTTTTGTGTTGGTACTTTGATTGAGTATGGGCTATCGATGAGTTTGCCACTAGTAACTGCTGTGGCCCCAATAGTGGTACTCGTATTTTCGATTGCTAATGCTTGGTTGGACGGTACTAATGAGCTCATCCCAAGGCAAAAAATGATGATCGGGACTGCGACTTTATTCATATTATTGTTTCCTCTTTTCTTTGAATTCATTAGGTTATTCACATTTGAAATATGAGCCTTGGATTCATTATACGGGATAAAGAGGCATAGTGAAGAGGTTGATTTTGGGTTCTGAAGGGGTTTTCTGTGAACATTTTGTGAACTTTGAAAAAAGTTCTCTTTGATTATGTAACTTAACCAATGAGAACTAGTTTGTCTATATAAAAATTTTAAGTCTATCTTCGTGGAGTTTTTCGCCGCCTTGGTAATGATGCTGTTTTACGCTCAGTAGTATCTCGATATGTGCCACTGTTATTATCTCGCCAGCTAGAATAACGGGAATTCCAGGTGGATATGGGATAACCATTTCTGCTGCTGTTTTGCCAATTGTATGTTCAAGTCTTTCGAAATAGATTGAACGGGATGTATTGAAAGCTTGGATTCGAATAATTGATGGGATTATCATTGGATTTGGTGGATTTGACGTGCCAAGTTCAACACCCTTCCACTTTAGACCTGTTCTCGGTGTCGGGAATTCCATCCCCTCTTTAATTAAGGGCAGCGTAAGTAAAACATTATTAGTATCCGCGAGTTCTGGATAGTAGCCTGCTTGCTCGAATACTGTTTGAAGGTCAAAACCTGACACCCCGTCTTTGCGCACGATGAGTTTTAGTGGATCGCCGGGTGTGATGACGGTAAGCTTATTTTTTTGAAGCCAAGCTAGCCAATCTGCGCGCATTTTTTGGAATGCTTCGGTGTCTTGTTTGCTGTAATTTCCTACGTAATGCCGCGCGTAATCGAGAGACGCCATGATTAAATAGGATGGGCTGCTCGATTGCAACATTTGTAGATAGTGTGGAATCTCAGCTAATTCGTCGCGCCATTTTGGTATGTGTAAATACGATCCCATCGTCAGGGCTGGCAGGGTTTTATGCGCGGAATGAACGACAACATCAGCGCCTAGTCGGATGGCTGAGACCGGAAACACCGATGCATCCGCTTGAAAATGAGCACCGTGCGCTTCATCGACGAGCACAAGTGCGCCAAAGTCTCGGCACGCTTCAATGCAGGCTGCTAAATCAAAATCGAAACCGTAGTAGCTCGGATAGGTGAATATGACGGCGCGAATCGTTTCCATCTGTAAGGCTTCGCGTAATAGCGAGGCATCAATACCGTTCGCCGTCCCTGTCTGCGGTTCCTTTCGTGTTGCCAAATAAATCGCATGAACACCTGCCATTTCGATTGCATGCATCACCGATTTATGACAATCTCGCGTCACAATCACCGTATCACCACGCTTGCAAGTCCCCAGAATCATCGCCAAATTCCCAACTGTCGACCCATTCACTAACATGTAACTTCGATCCACATCGTAACATGTCGCAAGTAGTTGCTGCGCCTCACGTATCGCACCTTCTGGGTGATGCAAATCATCTAATCCTGAAACTTCTGTGAGATCATCACGCAAAACTTCGCGGTATTTCCCGGGAAATAATAGTCCGTTTTTATGTCCTGGCACATGTAGAGAAGCTATTTCCACGTGACGCTCCAAAGCCTCCACAATCGGCATCCCATTTTGCATCAATCATCCCTCCAATCTTATCCCATCTATTGTATCACAAACGTTTAATCTCCCACCATCAGGGAAATTTATAATTATAGTAACTAAATTCAAGGAGGAGACAGCAAAAATGAAAAAGATTCTAAATGAAGTGGATCAAGCCGTGGAGCAAATGGTCGAAGGTCTCGTCAAAACGCATCGTGATCTTATTTATCGTGTCGCAGGAACCCGCGTTATTGCTCGTAACGATAAACGTCCTGGAAAAGTTGGTCTAGTGAGCGGCGGCGGTTCTGGTCATGAACCCGCTCATGCTGGTTATGTCGGCAAAGGAATGCTGAGCGCGGCTGTTTGTGGCGACGTTTTTACATCACCAACTCCTGATCAAATTTTGGAAGGAATAAAAGCCGCGGATCAAGGAAACGGCGTGCTCCTCATCGTGAAAAATTATACGGGGGACGTGATGAATTTTGAAATGGCGGCAGAGCTTGCAGAGGCAGAAAACATTCGCGTCGCATCTGTCCTCGTCAATGATGATATCGCGGTGGAAGATAGTTCCTTTACCACTGGTCGCCGAGGTGTCGCAGGAACCGTATTTGTCCATAAAATTGTTGGCGCAGCTGCCGAAGCCGGCGCCTCCCTCGAAGAACTCCAAGCCCTCGGTGAAAAAGTCGTAGCTTCCGTCAAATCGATTGGCGCTGCCTTGTCCGCAGGAACCGTTCCCGAAGTTGGGCATCGTGGCTTCGAACTCCTAGAAGACGAGATTGAAGTCGGCGTCGGGATTCACGGTGAGCCTGGATCTAGTCGCGAAAAAGTGATGACTTCGCATGAACTTGCAAATTTGCTGTTTGCACGGATTAACGCGGAACTGATTCTTGGCGCGGATGACAAAATCGTCGTTCTCGTCAACGGTATGGGCGCAACACCACTCATGGAGCAGTACATTTTCGCCAATGACGTGCATAAAATCATCGCAGCGCACGGGATCCCCATCGTCAAAACTATCGTTGGTGATTTCATGACATCACTTGATATGAACGGCTTATCCTTAACAATTTTGAAATTAACTGACGAAAAATGGCTCGATATGTTGGACTATCCCGTCGTAACAAGTGCATGGAAATAGGAGGCGAAATCATGAATTATAATACACAATGGGCCATTCAGTGGCTGAACGATTTCAGCGAACGTATCATCCAAAATAAGCAACTACTTAGCGATTTAGACCAAGCGATCGGCGATGGCGACCATGGCATTAATATGGCGCGAGGCCTCACCGAACTCCAAAAAGCACTGGGCGAAAAAGAGCCACAAAACGTAAAAGAAGCATTCAAAACAGCTGGTATGACAATACTTAGCAAAGTCGGGGGTGCGTCTGGACCACTGTATGGCAGTGCTTTTCTCGCGATGAGTAAAACTGTGGAAACCGACACGTTGACCGAAAAACAATTCATCGAAGCTTTAGAAGCAGGGCTTGCAGGTATCGAACACCGTGGTAAATCCCATGCTGGTGAAAAAACAATGATCGATGTTTGGGAGCCCGTCATCCATGCGCTACGCCAAGACGAATTGACACCTGATGTCATCGAAGCCGCACTTCAAAAAACAAAAGATTTGAAAGCTACAAAAGGACGCGCCTCGTATCTTGGCGATCGTTCCATCGGCCATCTCGATCCAGGCGCCTACTCCTCAGCCCTTCTTTTCAAAGCCTTACTAGCACAGGAGGCGAAGTAATATGACGAAAAAATATGGCATTGTCATCGTGTCGCATTCCGCAGATGTTGCATACGGCATTCATCAACTCATCCAAGAAGTAGCGCGAGACGTTGCTATAACGCATGTCGGCGGAACCGATGATGGGAAAATCGGTACTAGTTTTGAGAAAGTAAGCACTGCTTTTGAAACAAATGAAGCCGACCATATCTATGCATTCTACGATCTCGGTAGCGCCAAAATGAACATTGAAACCATTCAGGAGATTTCCGATAAAGAGATCATCTTGTTCGATGTTCCAATTCTGGAAGGAGCTTACATCACTGCTGCCCAGCTCCAAATGGATGAGAGCACCCAGAAAATCAACGAGAATTTAAAAACAATCATCATCAAATAAAAAATGCCTCGCGCTACTCCTAAAAGTAACGCGGGCATTTTTCGGTTTTACCAGCTTGCTTTTCTTACGCCAGGAATTTGTCCTTTATGCGCATATTCACGAAAAGTGATCCGCGACATCCCGAACTTCCGCATGTAAGCACGTGGTCTACCATCTATTAAATCACGATTTTTATAACGAATCGGGTTAGAGTCTTTTGGTAATTTACTTAATCCGATCATATCGTTATTCGCTTTTAACTCACTTCTACGTTCTGCGTACTGGGCAATAAGTTGACGTTGCTTGGCGGCTTTTGCTATTTTTGATTTCTTAGCCATTCTTTGTCTCCTTTCTATAAATAGTAATCATTACGATTTACTAAGTATACGCCCCTACACTTTAGAAAGCAAGCCCAAAGAATCATCACATTAGTAGATAGAGCCATAGCTAGCACCTACAGCTCTATCTACTTGGGATGAGGGCCGTGTAAATAAGCTGCACACATATAAAACCTATTTACAAAGCCTCCTTCATTCTACCTTATTTTTTCGGTGCAGTCAATTATTTGTCAGAAAATACTTTTTAATTCATTTTAACTAATTTTATAGTCTGAATAACTATTTTTATGGGTGATTTTCGATGAATTGCTTAATTTCTCGATCCACACCGATGTTAGCATGGAGCCAACTATGCTGTGCGAAACGACCGGTGAACAAGACCTCTTGATAGTCGTTTCTGTTGAAAATAAATGCCGCGCTTTTGGCACTGTCCACCGCCACCGGGCCATCGCTTCGACTACCATCTTTCAGGTCACCAACAATATTTAATACTGGCAAATCGTTTGGAATTTTAGTTTTTCGCTTCATCATCTCTCGAAAGTACGCGGACTCCTTTTTTGGTCCTGTCGCCGTTAAGTCATATGGTGTCTCTCCATCGCTCGATACCGCAGAACCATTGAATGGAGTGCCTATCGCTGTGAACGTGTCTACTTTGGGGTAGCGGTCTGATTGATAGTTGTATTTTTGTAGGAAATT
This sequence comes from Listeria grandensis, assembly GCF_014322885.1. Lineage (NCBI taxonomy): Bacteria > Bacillati > Bacillota > Bacilli > Caryophanales > Listeriaceae > Listeria > Listeria grandensis. Next base: position 190,997 of record NZ_JAASUG010000007.1, read on the forward strand.
GACGAACGTCAAACCGCCATAAGAATGCGCGACAATATCCACTTTTTCGATGTCGTATTCTTTTTTCAATTTGTCCATGGCATTGGCAAACCAAGCCGCGTTATTTGGTATGATAGATCGCGGATTTTCAAAATTGACACGAATCATCGGTCGCTTCATCGCCTTATCGTAAACTCCGGAAACATCAATATCGCCATTCTCCCGCACGAGTAATTTCAAAGAACGCGTAGCAAAATCAGATGCGCTATAACGAACTGTCGTAGTGAAAAAAGTCCAATTGGAGCCGTCGTAACCATGGATAAACACAATTGGTTCATTAGTTGTGTCTGCAGTGCTCGTAATCCCCATCGCATGCTTTACCCGAAAGCCTAAAGGATCGAGCAACGTCGTTCTAAATGTAGCAATTAACACTAATCCTATTAGCAAAATAGCAAGGGTCAGCATAATAACGTTACGTTTCTTCATTCTCTCACTCCATATTTTCTATTTAAACATGAAACTAGAGACCCTTTTCAAATAGGAATCTCTAGTCTTCTATTATTTCGGCGCGTTTTTTAAGTTGCGGTGTCTTGCTTCACGAAAAAGATAGAAATATTTAGCCTCTGCTTTTTTCAATTCATACTCGGTTTCGGAGTTGTATCCGAAGCTTTTGCGGGCAATATTTTTATGTTGATTCCATTTTTCTTGGGTGACTTCGATTAATTCCACCAAGTAGGCATCGTATGTTTTATGCAGCTTACCTATTTTTTGTTTCTTTTCACGTGGAGATTTCGCATTTTTGTCGCTTCTTGTTTCCATTTTCGCTCACCTCGTTTTTAAATTTCGCGTCGACCTTCTAACGCCTTAGATAGCGTCACCTCGTCAGCATATTCTAAATCGCCACCAACTGGGAGTCCGTGTGCAATTCGTGTCACTTTAATGCCCGACGGTTTTAACAACCTTGAAATATACATCGCCGTTGCTTCGCCCTCCACATTCGGATTTGTCGCCAAAACTACTTCTTGGATCGTATCATCTTGCAGGCGTTTCAGCAAATCAGGAATATTAATGTCTTCTGGACCAATCCCGTCCATCGGCGAAATCGTACCGTGAAGTACATGATACAAACCGCGGAAATCACGCATTTTTTCCATCGCAATCACGTCTTTAGCTTCCTGCACGACACAAATAATACTGCGATCCCGCGACATATCCGCACAAATATAACACGGATCCTTGTCCGTAATATGCCCACAAACCGAGCAAAAGCTCAAGTTACGCTTCGCATCCACGAGCGCCTTCGCAAAATCAAGTACATCTTCTTCCTTCATGTCCAACGTAAAAAAAGCCAGCCGTGCCGCTGTTTTCGGTCCGATCCCTGGCAATTTCATAAAGCTGTCCATTAGTTTAGTAATCGGTTCCGGATAATGCATCTGGGGTTTCCTCCTTAACTCGGGTAAATCGGCGGCAAGCGTTCGCATTGTTGGGGCTGTTTGAAACGAAGTGAACCGTTAATCCATTCGCAACCCATGAAATACAAACGCTTTCGCTCGATTTAGTGCATTGCGAAGTATTAATTCTATATCAAACATGGCAAGTTCCTAGTGCTGCTCATTGTTTGCTTTAGATCAATACTTTTAATGCAAATTTCAATCTAATATCTAATTACATCCCCGGTAAGTTCATACCTTGCGTAAATTTGCCCATTGTGGATGCCGTCGTGTCTTCTACTTGTTTCAACGCGTCGTTTGTTGCTGCTAAAATTAGGTCTTGTAGCATTTCGATGTCTTCTGGATCTACTACTTCTTCTTTCACAATGACATCTGTCACGAGGCGTTTTCCTGTCATTTCAACGGTTACCATGCCGCCGCCTGCGGTTCCTGTGAAGCTTCTTTCCTCTAGTTCAGCTTGTGCTTTCGCCATTTCTTTTTGCATCTTTTGCATTTGTTTCATCATACCTTGCATATTTCCCATTCCACGCATTATTAAATCTCCTCTTTCTTATCTTAGTTTTTTATTCTTTAATTTCAAGTAAGCCTTCTCCAACTAGTTTCGCAGCTTCACTGATAATTGGATCAACAGCCGGTTCTGACGGTTTTTCGCCGCCTTCTTCTGATTCGGTGTTGTCCGCATTTTTCAGGAAGTTCTCGCGGATTTCGCCCCATTGGTCTTCGGGAATGCCGATGAAGGAGTAGTTATTCTTCGTCAGCCGCGAAATGCCGTTCGTTACTGTTTCCACAAAATTGGGATTATCCATCGCCATTTGACAATGAATCTCATGCTTAAATTTTAACACAAAAGTGTCGCTAGAGGCAGCTACAGGCTCTGCTTCGTTTAAAAGTGCGGCTTGTGAGGCCATCAGCATCGAAATCAAGTCACTCCAACAGCTACGAATGAGTTGTAAATCTTGTTTTTTCGCAGCGCTTAGTACGGAATTGATGCGGCCTACTGGTGCTTTAAACTGCTTGTTTCCTGATATCGCTTGCTTCTTGCGCGGTGCGGCGGATGGAGCATTTGTCCCATTTGCTGCCACTGCACCATTCGCGATTTGCCGTTTTAGGTCGTTTAATTCTTGCTCCAAACGATCGACTTTGCTCACGAGCTCAGCAACATCTTGACTAGGTGCGGCGGTTGTATTCGTTGCCGCAACGGGTGCACCTCCACCAACTTGTATCAACTGTACAAGCGCAACTTCGATGTAGATTCCTGGATGATTCGAAAACCGCATTTGTTGCCCAGCATCGTTTAAAATCGTCACGTATTGGTATATTTTATTCGCATCCGCAGACGTCGCCAATGTTTGGAACGCTTCATCAATAACCGCACGCTCCATCGCATCTGTTAAATCCGGTGCCTTTTGGAATAGCAACACATCGCGGAAAAAGACAAGTAGGTCTTCCACTAGGCGAACCGGGTCTTTTCCTTCTGCGAGTAGTCCGGATAGCTTTTCTAATGCCATTTTTGCGTCCGAGTTGATAACGGCTTGGACAAGTTCGGTGAGCATGCCTTGTGCTACGGAACCAGTGATTTCAAGCGCATCGGCAACAGTGACCTCTTGCGTGCCGTACGAAATAACCTGATCAAGCAAACTTAGCGCATCACGCATCCCGCCTTCTGCTGCACGGGCCACAATGTCAAGCGCCTTCTCATCATACGCCACTTTTTCCTCGTCTAAAATGAACGCCAAACGCCCAATAATGTCTTGCGTCGTAATACGTTTGAAATCGAAGCGCTGTACCCGTGAAATAATCGTCAGCGGCAACTTATGCGGTTCTGTTGTCGCCAAAATAAAGATAACATGTTTCGGTGGTTCTTCGAGCGTTTTTAAAAGCGCATTGAAAGCTCCCGTCGAAAGCATGTGTACCTCATCAATAATGTACACTTTATACTTTGCGATAGTTGGCGCATACTTCACCTTTTCCCGAATATCGCGAATCTCCTCGACACCGTTGTTCGATGCCGCATCGATCTCGAGAACGTCAGGAATCGAGCCATCCGTCGTACCCGTACAAATCTCACAATCATTACAAGGCTCACCGTCCACGCTATTTGGACAGTTAATCGCCTTTGCAAAAATCTTCGCCGCACTCGTCTTACCCGTTCCACGCGGACCAGAAAACAAGTACGCATGAGACGTCTTATTTTGGACGATAGCATTTTTGAGTGTTCGTGTTACATGTTCTTGCCCGACCACATCTTGAAAACTTTGCGGCCTGAAAACACGGTATAGTGCCTGATATGCCATTTTTACTCCTTTCAGCGAAGCGACAAGTGCTCACCTTTGTTGGTACTGTTAAAATGTAATGAGTTACAGTACCAATATGCAGGGGAACGAAGTGAGTCTGTAGTCCATCTCCCGACCTTTCTTCATTCCGAATTTGCCTTGTCTGCTATCTGCGTATTCTGTATTTCCATTATATCTTATAAAACCCTATTTGATAAGCTCGAGTTAGCCTTCAATCTTCGAGACTAGATCCTTATGTTGTTGGATTACCAAGGCTTCGATTCCGTCTAGCATCCGAGTGATTCGTTTCTTACGCGTGAATCCTAGCATGCCGCCGACAAGGATATTATTCCAACGTGCCATCGCCGTCTTCGCTTCCACTGTCTCATCATAAATCACTTCACATGTATGCTCTGTAACAGCCTCAATCGTGTAGCTCGTCGTGTGCGTATTCACATGCGTCTTCGTCTGGAATTCATAAACTTCAGGTGGCGTACATTTCGTAATAATCATCATCGCTTCCGAACCGTTCGCCATCTTCCGCTTAAATTTCAGACCTTCCAGCTTCTGCACAAGCGGTTTCTTCCCTGTCGCCACTTTCACATCATGGACAACGGAATTCATAATCGTATCAAAACACTCTTTTTGCGAGATCGCGAGTTTTTTCGTAATTTTCAATGGTTTAACGCTCCTTCTTCACTTTATTCCATGGCAACTGCTTCTCTAAAATTATCCCATTTACGTGCTCCTTTTACAAGCATATAAGGAAAGAAAATGAGATTTGTAGTATAATGGGAGAGAAATGGAGGTCATAGCATGGCACAAAAAGCAGATTTCCCAGACTTCGACAACGGCAAACTGGTGAAGAAAAATGATTATACCATCGTGCTCCCCGGTGACAAGGAAATTATTTTGCCGACGAAAAAGAAGGCTGATGATGAGAAAGACGAGTCCAAAGATACAGAATAGGGAAAAGCCTCGATATTTAGACCAACAATCTAACGTATCGAGGCTTTTGCTTTTTTATGCTATTCATTTACTGCATAACACAAATATTCGTAACCTGCGTATACAAAAAAACGATTGTACTTCTAAAATATTCCCCCGTATAATTTGAGGTGTAGAGAAGCTTAGTAATATTATTCTTGGAGGTAGTATAGATGACTGCAAAAGTTACAGAAAAAATGTGTTTTAGTTCATCCTTTGAATATCTTGATAACGGTATCGAGCATGGCGTTCTTAGTCCATTTGAAACAAAAGAAATGCTTTTGAGAAAAGGCCAATTAATCGCTGAAGGTTTTAAACCACTGACTTGCGATATTAAAATGTTAAAAGACGTACCCGTTAAATTACGTGATGGTGTCACGATTTACACGGACATCTATTTACCCGTAACAGAAGAAAAAGTGCCAGCTCTCATCGCTTGGAGCCCTTATGGAAAAAGCGCTGGAACTGCCCCCCGTTACAAAAATCTTTTCAATATGCTCGGCATGGGAAACGGATGGAACTCAGGTTTGACAAAATTCGAAGCGCCTGATCCTGCTTACTGGTGTGCACATGGTTATGCCGTTTGCAACCCTGATATGCGCGGTATCGCTCATAGTGAAGGCGACACAACCATGATTGGCTCTCAAGAAGCAGAGGACGGTTATGATTTAGTTGAATGGTTGGCCTCTCAATCTTGGTCTAATGGCAAAACAGCGCTTACAGGAACGTCCTATTTAGCATTTTCCCAATGGTTTATCGCATCTGCCCAGCCCCCCCACTTAACATGCATCAATCCTACCGAGGGACTTGCAGACGGCTATCGCGATTTAGCTTTTATCGGCGGAATCCCTGATGAGAATTTCATAGATCGTTTGCAAGTGAATCACGTTAGCGCTAAAGGTGCCCAACGTGAAGATCTAGTAAAAGAAATGAGCGCTTATCCGATGGCCGATGCTGATATTTGGAAAGACAAAATTGCGGATGCAAGCAAAATCACTGTTCCTGCTTTCGTTATAGCAAGCTACTCCAACACATTACACACAATGGGTACATTCCGTGCGTGGCGCTCATTGGGCTCAACAGAAAAGTGGCTTCGTATTCACGATCGTCAAGAATGGCCATATTACTATGATGAAAGCAATACAGAAGAGTTACGTCGATTCTTTGATTATTATTTGCTCGAAAAAGATAATGGTTGGCTAGATACACCAACAGTGCGCTATTCCCTTATCGATTTCCATGGAAGTAATCAAACGGACCTACCATCAGAAACTTTCCCACCTGTCGCTAGCGAAAATAAACGTTACTACATGAATGGTAAATTCCGTACGTTACAAGAAAGTCCAGAATCAGAAGACTTCCCAGTGAAATATGTTGCCAACAGCGTACCAGGGCGTACTTCTTTTCAAATGACCTTCGACAAGGACACGAATTTTGTTGGTTATCCGAAAGCGAAACTCTTCATGGAAGTGGATGGCTACGACGATATGGATGTTTTTGTTTGGCTTCAAAAAATAGACAAACTCGGTAATGTTTTGAGTGAATTCGTCGTTCCAAATCACGGCGCTGCTCTGCAAGATTTTACGCAAGAAGGCGCATCCGCTTTACGGTATAAAGGCTCTTGGGGACGTCTTCGTGCCTCCATGCGTCACCTTGATAGTGAACTCGCAACAGATGAAATTCCCGCTTACAGTTTTGACAGAGTTGAAAAATTAGTACAAGGGGAAATCGTTGCATTGGATATTGTTTTAAGTCCCCTTGGTCTATCTTATAAAGCCGGTGAAACGTTACGCGTTGTTATTAGTACGAAAGATGAGCTTGGATCAGTTATGCCCGGAACACCTGGTTGTACACCGGATAATAAGGGCACTCATATTCTTCATCTTGGCGGAGAGCATGCTTCCTATCTCCAATTACCATTGATGGCAATTTCATCAAAATAACTTGTGAATTAAAGGTGTTAACTTTATAATAAAGCTACTACCAATACATTGGATTGGAATGGAGTTATGATGAAGTTAACAACCTTGAAGTATTTTGTTACCGTTGCTTCGGAGAGTAGTTTTACAAAAGCTTCCGAGAAACTGTATATTTCGCAACCAACGCTAAGTAGGCGCATACAAGAATTAGAAATGGAATTAGGTGTGGAACTATTTATCAGGCATAGTCATACAATTGCATTATCAAAAGCTGGCGAACAGTTTTTAACAGAAGTAAATGATGTTTTAAAGCGTGTAGATAAGCTAGCTCATATGTTTGATAAGCAAGCACATCTAGATTCAACATCCCCAATTATAAAAATCGGTTATCTCGCGAATTTCAATATGGGTATCATGTTCGAGCTATTGAAACGTTTTAAAAGTAGCCGGCCTAATGTCCAATTTGTGATGAAACAGGATACACCAATGAAGCTAGCTGATGGACTTTCTAGTGGTCAATATGATTTGGTTTTTAATTTATTAACTTATATTCCATCTAGTGAGGACGTTGAGAAAGCGATGTTTATGAAAAATCATTTACAAATTGCTATGCCTGTTGATTCAACGCTATGTCATAAGAAAAAATTGCGTTTTGCTGATTTAAGTCAGGAAACTTTTATCTTACTTGAAAGGCAACAGTCGCCTGTTATTGTAGATTACGTGGTCAGCCAGTGTCTCAAGAATGGTTTCAATGTGAAGGCAAATTGTTATGTGAAAGAACTTGATGAAGGCCTATCTTTGGTTTCACTTGGTAAAGGCCTGACCTTTTTATATTCAGGAATGAACGACGGCACGCTAGAGAATAAGTATCATATCAAAATTATCGACTTAGAAAACGATGGCGAAGATCAAAATATTGTAGCTGCTTTTGATAGAAGTAATGAAACGGATCTCCTTTTAGATTTGTTTATGTTTATACAGAGGAATTTAGCGGCTTTGTAACCTAGAAAGATACAAAAATGGTTCTTTAATAAATGTTGAGGTAGATTATTCCTGCCCTGACACTTATTATAGAACCATTTTTCTAGTTAACTTTAGGATAGGTAAGCAGCGCGCTGTAATCTTTGGATTCGTCGTCCTCAGGATCAATCCAGTTCCCGAAAACACTCATGTTCACGGTCACTTCTCCTTGATCATAACGGAAAATATAATACCAATCCGTGCTTTGCGGGTCATTCGTGTTTTTCTTTTTGCGAACTTCCTTGCTGTTCTTGTCGTAAGTAATGTCGTAATTCACATCTTCGTGCTTCGGATTTTCGAGATAAGCTTTCCACTTCGCCATGTCTTTTTTTGTCGTGATAATCCGACTGTAACCACCGCTTTTGAAGTCATGGGTAAGCTTGCTTATATCAATAATACCATCGGATGGGATGCCGTATGCCGCGATCCGTTTGTCGATCGCTGTACTCGCCTTCGCTTTGTTTATAGTGAAAATGATCGTTGGGATAGCGATGATACAGATGACTGTCAACACTGCAATTCCCCATGATTTTTTTGTGAATTTCATTAGTCCGACTCCTCGTGTAGGTTCATTCGTAATTTACAATATTATAGCATAATTAAGCATGAAAAAGCATTTTCTAATTCTTGATTCTGAATGAAAAAATGATACTTACCATCTAAATTAAGTTTCGCGTTAGAGAGCTGGTTCCAATTCACATTTTGCCGTACGAAAAAGAAGAGGAGTGTCATATAATATTCATATTTCTTTCCATCGAACGCAGTATATAACGCTTTCATTAACTTCAAAAGATAACAATGTCTTTTATATAATTTTTTTATAAATACATCTTGTCTTTTGGGAATTTCCTAGCTACAATAAAATAGAAAGACATCCTAGGAAATGAGGTTATACCATTGAAAAGAATACTGATTATATTTACTGTCCTACTCCTTGCCTGCTTGCCTTTTTCGCACGTGAAAGCGGTAACAAAAACTGACCCTTCTGCCACATTGTTAAAGGCCGAAGAAACAACCCATGCTACATTCCCTGCAGAAGAAAGTGAAGCTTGGTACAAAATTGTAGCACCAACTAGTAATGATTCTGGCCACACGCATTTCAAAGTAACATTAACAAGTAAACAAATCTTATCTTTATCGATTTATCCTAGTAAGGAGCGCGCCTTATCTGATGATACGTTCTTTAACTATCGCGTCGGCACTGGTAAAAATAATACTGCCACTGTTAACTTTCCCGATGCTTGGGACGGAGAATATTGGTTGAAGGTTTCCTATATTCCAAAGAGCGTTCCATCGACTGTTGCGCCTTATTCTTTAAAATATGAAGAAGTATTTATATCACCGGACCATCCTGCCGAGAAAAGCGCGAAAGATGCTGTTCAAACGGCTGTTATGAACAAAGAGGATGCTGCCGACATTCTAAAAAATGTGCGTTCTATTCTCGATGGCTTACTTGCAAGCTCTGATGCGGGTAAGGAAATCTCTAAACTATACTACAAAGCTTCTCCATTTCTAGTAGAAGAATTCTTGCAAAATAGTAGCTCTCGCGATGCGTTTTACAACAATTTAAAAGTTTTACGCCCAGTTATCAAAGCTGCTGCTGAAAAACGAGAATACACGATTTCTAAAGAGGAAGCCAAAGCGTTCCACGCAATTTCAGCGCTTATCAAAGACACAGTGCCAACTTCTTTAGCGAAAGATATTGCGGCTTTAGAAAATAAAATAGATAGTCAAAATTTAGCCGGTAGTAGCCTCAGTAGTATTTTCGATAGTTTAAATGTCTCTGCTACTTTTGCCAAATCAGGTACAAGTAAATTTATCGTAAAAATGAAACCAAACACATCACCAAAAAACCTGATAAAAAAAGCTAGCGAATACAGTATGAAAACTACTACACTCGATGACTCACCGTCCGTGATTATGGATGACTTTTACACGATATATCAGCCAATATCTGATAATTCCATCAAAAGTTTCAGTAAACTCGAAGCCAATACAAGAAAACAAGCACTGGATAGCCTTCCAGAGGTGGAATATGTGGAGGAAGTGACGACCTATTCGAAATCAAGTGGGTCATACGATGCCTATCAATGGGCGATTAATAAGAATTCTGTATTGAAAGATGCGGCAAATGTTGATATTCAGTATGATGATTTTTGGAAATCTACAGCCAGTCAAAAGTTAGCACCAGTTAAAGTAGCGGTGGTTGACTCTGGTGTCGATAGTCGTTTGAAAGAACTTCAAGGCAGAGTAGATATCAGCAACGCCAAGAGCTTTGTTGAGCCAAACGGTGATGGCTCCTACCTTGACGACAGCGGCCACGGCACCCATGTTGCTGGAATCATCGGGGCAAATTCAGAAAACAATTTAGGCATGAAAGGTATCGCAAATAATGCGACGATTCTACCTATTAAAGTACTAAACGCAGAGGGAAATGGCGAAACAGATGAAATAGCTCGTGGTATCCAGTATGCGGTAGATCAAAAAGTGGATGTTATCAACCTCAGCCTTGGTGGGGAATATAGCCAAACATTAGAATACGTTCTGAAAAATGCAGAGGCAAAAGGAATCACCGTTGTTGCCGCGACTGGTAACGATGGAGTGAGTAGCATTCCTTATCCTGCCAATTCAAAATACACCATTGCCGTTGGCGCAACTAACTCATTTGGTATCGTAGCTAGTTATTCCAACTATGGTCGAGAGATGGATGTAGTAGCTCCTGGAAGTAAGATTGCCAGCACAATTCCAGATGGCAACATCGCTTACATGGGTGGAACAAGCATGGCTACACCTCATGTTACAGCACTTGTTGGCTTACTCAAAGGTCAAAACAAAGCATTGAAACCTGCTGAGATTCGTCAAATTTTACGAACAACGACAAATCCACTTGAATTTTCTAGTACTGAGCAGGAAAATAACAGTGAAGAAAGAATGTCCTTCTATGAATACGGCGAATCTATTTCTCCAGCACCGCTATCTGATTTCTTTAATATCCAAGCTGGTTACGGTAAAATCAACATTTGGCACGCACTATCCAAAAATATTATCAAAGCACAACCTGCTACACTTTTCGACAACACCAATTACGCAACTGGTAAAGCATTAGCCAACACCGAAGTCAAAGTTTTCCAAGGAACCAAGAAAATTGGTGAGGGGAAAGCCACAGCCACTGGGCAATATAAAGTCTGGGTTCCGTTGCAAAAATCGGGAGCCCCACTAACACTAACCTTCAAAAATGGCACGAACGAAACAAAAGCACGCATGACTGTAGCACGTGGCGCCATTCCTGCTGCACCAAAAGTAACGACATTCACTGATAAAGACACACTCATCAAAGGACAAACTGTTGAATCCGCAAGAGTGGTTGTAAAAAACAGCAAAAATCAAATCGTAGCAAGTGGAAACGCGACGCCAACAGGCTCATTCAGCTTGAAGATCGCAAAACAACCAGCTAATAGCAAACTAAACATTCAAATTACAGATTTGGCGAAACGCACTAGCAAAGCCACGACCATTACAGTAAAAGATGTGACGCCGCCAAAAGCACCCACTGTCAATACCATTAAGAGTACATCAACGACAGTAACTGGCACAGGTGAAAAAGGCGCCACAGTACGCGTTTACTTCCAAACAAAGCTTCTTGGATCTGCAAAAGTAGATGCAAAAGGTAAATATAGTGTAAAGATTGCAAAACAAAAAAGCGGAACTAGTCTTTCCATTAAGCAGTTCGATGCTGCTAATAATGTAAGTCCCGTCGTGAATAAAAAAGTGGTGAAATAAGCCCATAAAAAAGGCGAGGAAGGTGTCTATTGATTTTTTAGATCAATGGCTACCATCCTCGCTTATTCCTATTCCACCTCAACCACCTGATACTTCTTAAAATTCACAACTGTACGTACTGGTGCATTGTGTTCCTTTTGTAAATCTTCGTCGATCGCTACAATGGCTGAGTTGATGAGCATTTTTTCAATTCGACCGAAGTATAGCTTGTCTTCTCGTTCCCACGTCACGTAATCCTCTATTTCCCCTTGTATTTCGGGGCTCAACTTTGGAGATTTCCGCAGTTCTAGCAAATTCACACCTTGATTTTCTACTGGCATTTCATTCACCCCTTTTATCTAGTATAGCTTATATGAGGGTAATTAGATACATCAATCGCGTTATGATGTCTTCGCGACAGGGGCAAGATACTCGTTATTTGGCGTTATTCGAACAGCTATAGGTGGATTACATGCATATTCGAGGCGTAACTCATGTCATTCAAACGAGTCCAACAAAAAGCCTCCTCTCAATGAAGAAAGAAGGCTCGTACATTCTAAATTATAATGCCATGCACCTTACTCCGGCGATGTATCCATCTGCGTTACCTCTGCAGTTAGCTCAGCCCAGGCGACCTCACGGCACATGGAAAGCACTGCTTAATGCTGCTTCCTTCCGGACCTGACATGGTTCGCAGGTTCCCATTGCGCAAGACCCAGACGTCAACACCACTTACAAAGGGCTGACCAAACAGGTACAAAGCCTCGGTAAGGAATTCAACCCCACTAGAGCGGATTGTGGGTTACAGGGCTCCGCTACGTCCCCATCTAGCATGACAAATTAGCTGCCATTTCTAAAAACGGCTCATGTACTAATATACCTTTATTTCTTGGAAAAGGCAAGTGGAAACATGGTTTTGACTCGAATTCATACTACTTTTTAAATTGGTAATCGTAATGTTATGGCATCCATCGCTGGAATGGTGAAATCTTGATTTGGTAGGGGTTCTTCGATGGCGTTTAGTAATTCGATTTTTGCTTCTGTGATCTGCGTTGGTTCCAGTTTTTGTGGTGTGCTTGTTGGATTTTCGAGTCGAATGATGTATTTGTCTGCTTCATAGTAGGAGGGATAGCACGCCGAAACGAGGTATTCTTTTGGTATGTCGATGAGTTCTAGGGTGCGCGGTAAGCCTCGTTGTTGTTCGGTTTTCTGGATTTTATTATCTAGCCGATGCAAAAAATAATTGTAAGCTTGGCGTTGATAGGACACGGTTGTCGCATTAAATTCGCGGTTTTTTTGTGCTGTTCTAGCGGCATCGAAAGTCGTACTGCTCAGATGGATTGCGAGTGAAAATGTGTGGGTACCGACGAGCTGGGCGCCTTCTGTCTGGATGAGAATATGGCCTTTTTTGGTCGTGTCTCCTGATGCGCGGCCTGGACGGTATGCGAGATCTGGTTTGCCGAGTTGACTGGTCGTTGCGAGAAGCGTTAGCGCTAACTGATCGCCGTGTTGTTGGTATTCTTTGATGCCTCGTGTGAAGATCGTGCAGCTTCTTGTTGAGTTGCTCAGCGTGACACTTTGTTCCAATGGCTCGATATCGATCGGCATTTCGCTATAGGTTTCCTGCCAATTCGCCGGTACGCCTGGTGTTCTTTCGAGATAGCCAAATGGCAGTGACGCGATGTTTGTCGTTGTTTTCACGCCGGTGTTGATTTTTAGGCGAAGACGATGACTCAGAATCTGGTTATTCACTTCGATATTACAAAAAAGTAATTCGCTGCCGATTTTGAGTTCTAGCGTCATTTGGATGTCTAGTTCACCTTCCTTCGCACCATTCAATCGGTCATCTAAATCAAACGGGAGCTTCCCTACCCCTGACAAAATTAAGCGCTCCACTTTTGGCGACTTTTCGGTGTTTGCCTCCGTGAACAAGAACGAGCGTGGCTCATCGCCTGCTAACGGGGAGTAGTCATACGTGTCACCAGCATTGGCGCTATCTTCTAACTCGATGAAAACTGGTTGCTTCGCGCCATCTGGTGTTTCTAGCGTGATTCCGCCGTCTTGAAAAGCAATTTTGTAATGCTCATTCTGAATCTCTGTTTTGTCTGTCTGGGTCATCGCATACAGTGATTGCTTGGTTTCCTCAAACGCAATTACTTTGTAACCCAATCCTGGCAGATCTATGCCCAGCCTCACTTGCAACACATAATATCCTGGTTCTTCAATAAATTGATTCCCTGCCGGCGTCTCTTCTAACACGTTTTCTCTGGCTTCAATGTATGTTTCTTGTGTGATCGTTGCGTCTGGATATTCCGGAAAATGAATCTGCTTCGTTTTCGTGATTACCTCGATGTCTTTATAGCCGCTAAATCTGGTAAGCTCCGTGTTGAAAACAAGGATTTCGTTGCTCGCAAGCGACAGGTCGTCCGCGATTTTCTTAACAATCGTGTTTTCGATGCTATCGCATAATTCGTCGGCCTCCTTCATCCGATGCAAAATATCTTCGGCAACAGGATCGGAGACACAACCTGCTAGACTATCGTGGGCTTGCCCTTCCAGCAACTTTTTCCAAGTGTGCATGAGCAAGCGCTCGCTGATGTGGATGCCAGATGCTTTAGCAATAACCAGTAACGGTTCGATGCGCGTGAGCAGTTTTTGCTCCAGTTCGGCGCTTTTAAGCTTGATATTCATGCGGCTTGAACCGATTGTTTTGTGAACACGAGCGAGTACGGGGCTTCGGAATTCGCCTCGAAAGCGCTCCAAATCAGGTAATGTTTTCACATACTTAATAAAATCCTGATACGTACTCAAAGCGTAAGAATGACGCCCCATCTCGTTTATTTGCGCTAATTTCCCGGAAAAATCAGTGATGATGTTTAGTTGGTCATTTCCCGATGGAATCAGTACTTCTTTCGTCTGGCTATACTGCGTAATAAAATCAATTGCGGGGTCTAGACGCCCATTCACATACGCCGACGTCGGCTCAAGTAACATCCCCGTTCCGTAACCTTGAGGCATATTAATCGCGTAAATTTCCGCCTCATCGCCCAATCCCCGCCACTTAAAATACGTTGATTGCACCTGCTCACCGAGATGAATACCGCGCCAAAAAATGATATTATCAAAACCAGCGTGGGCAAGCAATGTCGGCATTTGGGCGTTAAAACCAAACGTATCTGGCAAATAACCGATTTTCATGTAGTCGCCATATTTTTTGCTATCAAAAATGCCAATCATCGCGTTCCGCAAAATCGATTCGCCGTGCGCGAAAAAAGCGTCTGTTTGTGTAAACCATGGCCCAATAAATAGTTGTTTATCCGCGATCAACTGCTGTATGTCGGTTAATTTTTCAGGATACAGGGCGACATAATCATCCAAAATCGACAATTGCCCGTCCAACACGAAATTCGCCTCTGGATGCTTCTGCAACTCCTCGATGACCTCTGTAAAAAGTTGTTCACTTAACACTAACGCATCGGCGGACGTAAAATACCATTCCCGATCCCAATGCGTATGATTGACAATGTGTGCTTTAACCATAATTACCTCCGTTTTTTAAGCTTCCCATTCTGCTTCGTCAAAATCATCTTCGTCCACTGTATACGATTCTTCATGACCAGCGCTATCTTTACGCAAAGCGACAGACATACCTGCAACAACGAGCGCTCCAACCGCGATGGCTACAATATAGAACCACCAGTTTTGCACGGTAAACCAGCCATAGAAACCGCTGATTGGCGCTTGGTTGATCGCGCCTAGCCCTACTGCTAGAGCTCCACCGATTGCTGAACCTAGAACCGTTGCTGGGATGACTTTGAGCGGGGATTCGACTGCAAATGGAATCGCGCCTTCACTAATGCCGACAAGTCCCATAATCAGCGAGGATTTCCCAGCTTCACGCATTTCGGTGTTGTATTTTCTTTTGGCAATAAGTGTCGCCAAACCTAGGCCTAGTGGCGGAATGATGATCGCGACTTGCGCTGCTGTGTTCGGTGCGTAAATGCCACTCGTCAAAAGTGCCATCGCTGTTGTAACGGCCGCTTTGTTCACAGGTCCGCCTAAGTCAAAGCCAACCATCGCCCCAATAATCGCCGCCATCAAAATTTGATTCGTCCCTGACATGCCGTTTAGCCATGCCTCTAGCGCTTTGTTTAGATCCGCAAATGGAATGCCGACAACATAATTAATGATGAGAACCGTGATCAGCGTCCCGAATACTGGCACTAAAAAGACCGGTACGATCGACGCTGCTGCTTTTGGTAATTTGACATGTTTTTTAATTAATAGACACGCGTAACCTGCGATCAAACCTGCTGCAAGCGCGCCGAGGAATCCTGCGCCAATATCACGTGCGAGCAATCCACCGATGAGTCCTGGTGCAATTCCCAGCTTATCCGAAATCGAATAGGCGATGAAGGCCGCAATCACCGGGAACATCATGCCCAGCGCCAAGCCGCCAAACCCATCAAGACTATGCAACAACGAAATAATACCATTGGCACTATCCGCATATTTCGCGTCCCAAATGTCCGTAATCCCATAAAAAGAACCACCAACACGCGCAATCGCCATGATCACCGCACCCGCGATAACGAGTGGAATCATATATGAAATACCTGTTAAAACATGTTTTTTAAGCTCGCTCCCAATTTTTCTAAACATATTCGTTTCCCCCTATTTTTCATCGATTAGTTTCAGTGCTTCATTAATCACTTTTTCGGCGTCTTTAATCGGCGCGCTGACAGGAACTTCGAGAATCGTCTTCCCAGCAAAGCGCTCACTATTCCGCACTTTCGTATCCACTGCAAAAATGACAACTTCGCCAATGTTCACGTCTTTTTCGGTTAATTCGTTCTCGATTCCAGTCGCGCCTTGGGTTTCCACCTTAATCAGATCGCCCATCTTTTTCGCGCCTTTTTTCAAAGCTTGCGCTGCCATGTATGTGTGTGCAACACCCGTCGCACATGCGGTTACTGCGATAATTTTGCGTTTCATACTTCTACCACTCCCTCATTTAAAATACGGATGACTTCTTCTTCATCTCTCGTTTCTTTCAACCCCGCGACGATATCGTCGTCCATTAACTTTGTCGCAATTTCAGCAAGGATTTTCAAATGTCCATCTGTCTTGTCGGCGTCACTGATGGCAAGGAGAAAAATCATATTTACCGGCTCATCATCGAGCGATTCCCATTCAATCAGATGGCTCGTCTTCGCAAAAACGATGGCAGAATTTTTGACGCTCTCACTTTTACCGTGGGGGATTGCGATGTTGTTGCCAATTCCCGTGGTAGCGTGGGTTTCGCGGTCGAAAACAGCCTGAATGTAGCTCGCTTTATCCGTCAAAATATCGTGCGCATCCATGATTGCCGCCATTTCCTCAATCGCCATTTCTTTCGTTGTCGCCTCCAAATCGAATACGACGAGTTCCTTCGTTAAAATATCTTTGACTTCCATTACATCCCATCCTTTATTAAATGTTCATATATTGCTTCTGACGTTCCTAGTTGCGTGAGTCGTTCCATCCATCGTTTATTATCAATATATTTATAAAATTGCTCATATACCGCGTCCAAATCAAGATCATTCTGTTCCGTCAGCGCGATGAAAAAAATTTTATCCACGTTGACGAGTCCCCATTTGACAGGCTTTTCTAACGTGGCAACGATGATCGCGGATTCGTTGATAAGCGCTGGTTCCGCGTGCGGCGTTGCCATCTGGTCAAACGAGGTAAACGATAGTTCTTCCCGGCGAAGCGCGCTTTCAACGATTCCCACCTGCGCGATGCCTTGTGTGATAAGTTCCTTTCCAATTGCCGCGATAGCCTCTTCCATCGTTGCCACCGCTAGTTTCGCAAAAATATATTCCGGTTGGATCAAGTCTAGAAACGGCTGTCTACGCGTTTTATTCCGATATCGCGCCTGTTCCATATGTCGCTCGACTTGTTGCAAATCTTCTTTACTCATCATCGGGCTCACAACAATGCTCGGAATGCCCTCTAGCTCCAGATAAATCGTACTGATAACAAGATCCACATCGATGCGCGTCTCCATCATCGCCTGCACAGAGAGGATTTTTTCGATTTTGATCATTGGGAAGTATTTCTTAATCCGAGCAGCGAGCAGTCTAGACGAACCAAGGCCGGTGCTACAGACAAGCGCCACGTGGATTGGATCGGGGAAGGAACGGATGCGCTCATGATAGGCCTCGAAATGAAGCGCAATATATGCCGTCTCATCCTCATTCACTTGTACGCCATACTTTTGCTCCACGTTTGTCTTTAAATAAAGCGCCTCCTCGAATGCTCTGGGAAAGTTCTGCTTGATTTTGCTAAGGTACGGATTTTTAAAATGCATGCCGAGTTGCAATCGATTAATCGCGGATTTCATATGTGTTGTGAGGCCCTCTAACAGCTCTTGATCATACGCCATTTGCGCCAAACACGCGGCAATAAATCCCGCAACATCGTCTTGTGGATCAACCGGGTTGCTGAAAAAATCGTCATTTCGCTGATTGTACGCGGCGGTTAAATGCATTTGAATATAGCCAATTTCAAAGTCAGGAATGCTGATATCTAGGCTTTCTTCAAGCATCGTAACGAGCGCCTCGGTGTTTTGTTGCTGCGATGCCAACGCGTCTTTCATGACACTACTTGCCAGATTTCCCACATATTCTTCTTTCCGAATTCGCTCCACCGCAATGGCTAAATGGATAACAATCGACTGAAAGGCGTAATCCGTAAACTCGAAATCGTGTGTCTCACTGAATTCGCGAACAATCGCAATGATTTCTTTCAAGCCTTCTTCTGGAAAAATACCGGTGACATCCGCCTGAATCGTATCAAACGCTTGCAGAACTTTTTCCCCCTCTTGCTTTAAATACCAGTTGCTACCCCAGAAATTGCTAATAAACTTCGATGTTAAGGCGCGCTTTTCGCGTTCATCAATGAGTAGTTTCATGCCTTTACTCGGCTTTTTATAAAGCGCCACGCCTTCGTTTTCCAACATTTTAGTGACTTCGATCATGTCTTTTTCAATCGTTGCGCGGCTGATGTAAAGCGCTTCTGCGAGCTTTTGAATCGTTACGTAATCGCTTGCTTTTAGTAGCTGGATGAAAATGTAGATGACGCGCTCTTCTTTCGTCGAGGGAATCGTACTTGCTTGGTTCTCGATGAACCGCGCTACTTGTGTGAATGCCTGACTATCCCCTTCCAGATACACGCCGATTTTCGGTTTGCGCACGACGGTTACTCCGAACGCTTGTAACATTGGATCGATTTCCTTGAGCGAATTAGATACGGTTTTTTCTGAAAGTCCCAGGTGGTCCGCAATCGCCCCTACACGTGTCTGGCCTGCCTTCATTAGAAACTGGATGATATTTTTTTCACGATTTGCAATCATTTTCGTTACCGCTTTCATTTTTGATTTCCTTTCCCTAAACCTATTCTATTACAAAGTTCCCACGCCGAAAACTACGAAAATTACCGCATTGAATACCGTAATTTTGGTATATTGCCGACTCATAACGCGCATGATACGTTTAAAAGGCATCATTAATTAGGAGAGGAAGCTTGTTATGTTGATTTATTTTGTTGCCTTATTACCTGTTCTTGGTTGGGGCTTTATGCCAATCATTGCGAACTTGCGAAAAAGCACCCCAGAAGAGCAATTACTCGGGACGTCGATTAGCGCACTTGTATTCGCGTTTATTTTGTTTTGGATGGTGTCTCCCGAAGTCACACTCGCTTCATTTATCGTAAGCTTCGTATCGGGCATTTTTTGGAGTTTTGGACAATTACTACAATTTAAAGGAATCGCGGCATCTAGTGTCGCTAAGGCGATGCCGATCTCTAATGGCACGCAACTCGTTGGAGCCACACTGTTCGCCGTCCTCATTTTTCACGAATGGCAAACCGTGAGCGCCGTTGTGATTGGGATTTTTGCAGTGATTTTCATATTAGTTGGGGTGGTGATGACCGGATTTCAAAAACGCGGGAATCATATCAAGGAGTCTGTTTCCATTCATGTCTACGCTATCGTTATTTTATCTTCGTTCTTTTTAACGCTTTACGTCGTGACGAACCAGCTGCTTCACGTCACTGGTTTCGCTATCATCTTACCACAGGCGATCGGGATGCTGACATGCGCCATTGGCATTAACTTAGTGAAAAAATCTTCCATTTCCCGCAAAAATATCACGTTCAATCTACTGACGGGATTATCGTGGTCGATTGCGAATCTAGGCATGTTCCTTGCGACCGCAGTACTTGGTGTAGCAACTAGTTTCTCGATTTCACAAGCGTGCGTGATTGTGGCGACGATTGGTGGAATTCTGATTTTCAAGCAAAAAAAGAGCCCACTCGAGTGGACGTTTATTCTTTCGGGGGTTGGATTGATTATGGGTGGGGTTGTGTTGTTGAGTTTGTTGAAGTAAGCAGATTATCACAGATTTTCAGTCTTTTCATTGATACGTCGTTAAAGTCCACAAAAAAACTCATTATGTATCGTAATCACAAAAGCAACACATATATGATATAATAACAATTAGTAGCGAGTGAAAGATGGTGGCTATCCTTAATGGAAGGGGGGATGCTTATGCGAATAAGTATTTACTCTAAAGGAAGGAGATGCCTTGTGTCTGTAGCAGAAGCTTTGCAATTAGCAGTCGGTTTTGGAAGTCTTTTGATTTCCTTAATCGCTCTTGATATTGCATTGATTAAGCTTAACAACGACCACAAAAAATAACCATCCTCACTTCGGCAAGAGTCGATGGTTATTTTTATAACAATTCAATTCAGCCACCGTCTTTTTAACGGAGCTACTAGAGGGAGTCATGTTATCGCATGGCTTCCTTTTCTTGTCCTCATTATAGCATTTTTTGAAAATCTCGTCAAAATTACTTCCTTTTCCAACGAAAAAAACTCTCCTGTGTCTTCTCATTAAGAGAGTAACAAGAGATGCTTTAATCTATATTGGTTTGTCATTCAGATCACCGCGGTGTGAAGTATGCGTATGATTTGTACGTTTGTTTATTGTATTTTACAACGATCTCTACTTTGACTTTATAGCCTTTCGTTGCTGTGCTGATATTGAATTTCTTAGGTGTGCCGACTTTACCAGAGATGTAAGTTTTTTTAGACTTGTAAAAGATGGTTCCTGTGTACGCTGTGTTTTTAGGCACACCTGCTACGTTCAAGGTGACATTCGTGCGTTGTTTTGGTGTCGTCGTGCTCAGTGATACTTTGACAGGATTTTTAACTGCCGCCTCGGCTTGGATGCTTGAAACGCCTGTCATTCCAGCTGTAACTGGTGATAGGACAACCAAGACCGCCATTAGAAATAACGCTATTTTATTTTTCATCGACATGTTTCCCCTCTTTAATTAAGTATTATCTTTGACAAACCAATACGTGTATTATATTACCACATTCGTTCCCACTTTCAAAATTTAACCAATAAAAAAACCGGCCGAAGCCAGTTCTTTAAGCGTGAAAATAAAATAAGTTTGCCAATACTGCGATCAATGTCCCTAACAGACAAATTCCGACTAAAATAATTAACGTCCATACTAATTTGCGGTTCATTTGTATCACCCCACGATTTTTTTGTTACGATGCGCTTCTCATCTGTTATTTCTCTCTATCTTACCATTTAGTTGGCTTTTTTGCCAATCAATTAGGCGTTCGTAACTACTCATTAATTGCGTCGTGATTTGTTGGAAAATCGGTTGAAGGCTTTTATAAATCGCCACATTCTCTGGATTCGGTTGGTACACATGGCTTGGTGGCCATTTTTTTGGAAGTTCTAGTGTCGGCAAAATGTCTAGCGAGTATAACGCGATGATGGCCGCACCAAGACTTGAGCCTTCGATTGTGTGCGGCACGATGACTTCGCGGTCGAATACGTCGGCAACGAGCTGGCACCAAATCGGATGTTGCGACAAGCCACCGGTGACGTGAATTTTGTCGCTAGGATCACTCATTACTTCGTACACATGTGCCAAATTAAAAGCGATTCCTTCTAAAATAGCTCGGATAAAGTGCGCACGTGTATGATTAATCGTGATCCCGACGAAACTACCACGAATTTGATCGGTCCAGTAAGGCGCGCGTTCACCTAGTAAATATGGTTGAAAAAGGAGACCACTTGCGCCTGGTTCTGTCTGCGCAATATCGTCGATAAAACGTGTGAAATCGTTCGTGGCGCGCTCGGCATCCGTACCAAACTGCTCCAATCCCCAAGCAAGAACGGCGCCGCCATTGTTTACCGCACCGCCTTGCACGAAGTAACCGTCCGCGACGCCATAGCAAAAGGTTCGCTGCCAATCATCGACGTGATACGTTTGCGTCAATTTGCGTACGGCACCGCTTGTTCCGACAGTCAGCGTGACGTCATGCTCACCAACCGAGCCGATCCCCACATTGGCAAGCGCACCGTCACTGCTGCCAACGACGAAAATCGTGTTTTCCGCAACCACGTGTAGCGCCTCTTTCCAAGCTGACACCACGCCCCGAAGCTGATACGATTCCCCGACAACTTTTGGCAGTTTAGAGGCTGTGATTCGCGTAATGTCGAGTGCGATCGGCTCCCAGTCGTGTTCCAACATATTGTACAGTCCTGATGCAGAAGCCGACGCCTCGTCCACGACATACTCGCCAAAAAGCGCGTGCAAAACATAGGTTTTAATCCCAATAAACTTGTCCGTTCGCGCCACAACATCTGGAAAATCATCTTGCAACCAGCAGAGCTTCGCAAACGGGCTCATCGGATGAATCGGTGTCCCTGTCTTCTCATACACTTGATGCAAATAAAAATCGCGTTTCCGTCGCTCCAAAGCCGCACCACTTCGCTGATCCGCCCAAGTGATGCAATTCGTCAAAGGCTCACCGTCCACGTCCACCGCAATCAAGCTATGCATCGCAGCACTAAAGGAAATCGCTAGCAACTGTTTCGCGTCCACCGCCGCCGTCTCTATCACGGCATTAATCGCCGCCACAACCGCATCCAAAATCACGCATGGCTCCTGCTCCGCCATCCCAGAATCATCCGTCAACAAAGGATAGCCTCGCGATTCCCTTGCTACAACCTCCCCATTCCCATCAAAAATCACTGCCTTCGTACTCGTCGTCCCAATATCGACACCCATGACCAAAACCGTACTTCCCATCCACATCACCCTCAATTTTTCCTCATTTGTCCCCAATTATAACGATAAAAAAAGCGGAGTCAAGGCTTAGCCCTCAAACACCGCTCCTGCTTCAATCATAGAAACCCGTACTCCCTAAAGCCATCACCATGACGACCCACAAAATAAGTAGGCTAGCGAAAGCAAAAAGGATAATCAAACCAATCGACCTTTTTTCTTGTTTCGAAATAATGCTCAAAAAACTGCTAATATAGCCAACGAGAAATAGGGCAATACAAATTCCCGCCACGACCCGATACCCAAATAAAAAAATGGCTGAATCATTAAAATTAAAGGTCGTACTTACTAAAAATAAAGCAAGTAGTAACATTCCAATCAGTGTAAAGCGAAAACCTAACGTTGTACGCCATGTTTTTATTTTCATCTTCTATACCTCCATCTATTTTTACCAATTGTACCATTTCGGTACGTCTCATACATTCTGTCCACCTTACAATTCTGGACACATTCATGACAATACGGTCACATTAAAAAATAAATCTGGGCCATAACCTAAGTAAATAGTTGCCCAGCGCGATTTGTATCTAGCAGGATTCACGTCTTACCCGAAAAATGGGTTTCGTGAAATCCTGCTTATTTTGTGTGGAAATTAGTTTTGTCTCAATCTCATTCTATACTTTTACTGCCCTATCAAACCATTCGCTGCTATTAAAAACTCGTTTTGCGATTGCATAGTATATCTTACTTTTGTCTCACTATCCGTTACCCAGAGCCTGCCTGGTTCTTGGTGATTGACCTTGATTGTATAGCCATCTTTCATTGGTATATCTAATGATTCTGCTTTTTGAGTCACATTTCCAATAAAATCTTTTGTATAAACGACTTTTCCTGTTTCATCGATGACTTCGACGCTCGCATACGCATTTGAAAAGTAATAATGTGGTTGAAAAGCTTTAATATCTAAGTGTAGCATATTTTTCGCTTTGTCTAGATTGAGCGTTGCAAATTGACCATCACTAAGACCTTTGAAAGCAAAATCAATATTGTTACTGTATATTTTCTTTTTAGTAAAACGGTCTGGTATTGGGATATCTGACAATGTCTTTTTCACCAGTCCATTTTTGCCAATTTGCCACACGTTTTGATTTGGCAAACTATTTTGCGCTTTGTTATCAACACTCATCTGCAAGCGACCGGCAGCCTCCAAGTGATTCACAATCAAATAATATCCTTGTTCTAGCTTGATTTTTTTCAGAACTGCACCCATATTTTCATTTCCAATCATCGTGTAGCTGTAAACCTCGCTACCATCCTGATCTTTCACTTGAATCGTTGCGTACGGTGAATTTTTGTCAAAATACACATGTGGTTGTCCGCTATTTTTCGCAAATGCCAGTTCCATCGTCGATAGGTTTAAGGATAGATTAGCAAAATTCCAGTTACCCAATCCAAGGAACTTGTATGTGAATACTTCCCCATCAACATCTGCAAGACTTGGCGCTGGAATGCTGTATTCTGCTACTTTTAGCAAGCCGTCTGTGGTTACTTTATAAGTTGCTTGTTTGCTTGTAGCGTAAGCCTCTTTAGTTGCTGTATTCGTAAATAGTAGTCTCCCTTGGTTTTCTTGGTGCATGATCGTGATATAGTATCCTTGATCCAAGGTCACATTATCCAAAGAACTTGGCACATTTCCACGGCCATTGAAGTTTTTTGTATACACAAGCTTGCCACGCACATCATGGATTTTAATCGATGCATAGGTATCTGTAAAATACCAGTGTGGTTCACCTGCATTTTGTGTGATTTTTGCTTGTTTTTTCTGTAAATCTAACACCATTGATGCAAATTTCCAGTCACCTAAACCTCTAAACTCGAATTGGAAGCTTTGTCCGTCTAATTCATTTGCATTTGGTGTCGGGATTTTCGACGCGGCTACTTTTTTGAGACCATTCGTCGTGACAAGGTAAGTCGCTTCTTGATAGGCCGCATAGCGTTCGCCTGTC
Source organism: Listeria grandensis (assembly GCF_014322885.1). Classification (NCBI taxonomy): domain Bacteria; kingdom Bacillati; phylum Bacillota; class Bacilli; order Caryophanales; family Listeriaceae; genus Listeria; species Listeria grandensis. The sequence goes on from NZ_JAASUG010000007.1 coordinate 215,532, forward strand.
TTTTCATTTGTTGCGATTAAGCGACCAGCGGATTCTTGATGGGTTACCGTGATAAAGTCGCCGATTGCGATATCGACATTATTTTCTGATGCCGCGACCCAACCTCGTCCATTAAATTCTTTTTTGAAAATTTCTTTACCTTTTGCGTTGTTAATTTTGACTGTGGCATAGGTTCCTGCGAAATACCAGTGCGGTTCGCCTGCGTTTTGGGAGATTGTTGCTTTGTTTGTATCTAAATTGATACGTAGGTTCGCAAATTCCCAGTCGCCTAAGCCTTTCATTTGGAATCGGAACTTCTCCCCATCTAAGAGGTTCTGTGAGTTGTCATTTTTGAGTGCTAACAGCTCGGTATAGTCTTTTTGATATTTGATTTTATCTGTGTCTGTATCTCCTAAATAGGCAATTCCTTTTCTTAGGTTGGTTTTTAAAGCCGCGTAGTCCTCATTTTTGACCGCATTATTGTTGCTGATCACCTTCGCTAGGTCAGCCAATTTCGCTTTGTACTTCGTTAGTGCATCTTGGGCTGTTACACCAGTGACATCGTTTGCGAGACCATATTTAGTCATTTTAAATGTCTGTTCTGTCGTTGCTGCCACTAACTTAGATGGTGCGCCAGGAATGCTAAAACGACCAGGTTCTTTATGCATTGTTTTAATTGTATAGCCCGGTTTAATTATCGTTTGGAATTTGCCGGCTTCTGTCTTACTCCCATTCATTACTCGCTTAAAAACAGACTGTCCCTGTTCGTTAAACACTTCAATGGAAGCATATTCGTTCGCAAAATACGAATGCGGTGCGCTACTTGTTACGTTAAGTTCCAAGCTTCCTTTTTCAGGATCTACTGTCGCTATTGCAAAAACACTGTCACCTAGCCCTTTGAATACCATTTTTTGTACTGCGATCATTGATGTTTGCAATTCGTTTATCGTGATTGATGTGCTTGTATCATGATCTGTAACTGCCAAATAGTTCGTCGATGGTTCGTAAAAACGGCTCACTCCTGTCGGGATATCTAATGAGTAGATACCGATTGGCATGTTTTTAAGTGTCACAGTTGGCGTCGTAATCTTAACTTCGCGAACGACATCCGAACCATCTTTAATCCGCAATGTTTTTCCTTTTATTTGTGTGAAATCATTGATCGTGAACTGGATGTTCATCGTATTAGTTATTTTGTATTTGCTTAGTTGATCGTTGCTTACTAAGCCCCATTTGGAGTCTACTTTGATGTCTTTTCTCGCCTTTTTCAAATTGTCTCCCGAAAGCAGGGATGCGAGTGGATAAACGGCTTTGTTTCCAGAGTATAGATTTTCTGTTTTTTGGTTCACTGACATCGAGCCTTGGACAAGCTCTATGAAAGCCGTGAAATCGTAATGGCTCGTTTCGCCAAAATATTTGCTGATTAAATCTAGCAGTAGCGCGTTTTCTCCTACTGCATTTGCGTTCGCCGCCGCACGATAAGCTTGGTTGAAGTGCGTGAATGCTTTGTCCCCTGCTTTATCTTTCATGAGTGTTAACATGTATAGCTTTTCGCCCAATTGCCAACTATTCACCGGTGTTTTTGCCGTATACGTATTTCTTTCAAAAGCACGTTCAATGTTCGCTACGTTTCCAGCGTAAAGCCAGCCATTATAGTAATCCGCTCCAAGCGTCTTTTTCTGCATGGAATCTGCGTAGAGATTATTCCAAACCTCCCCTGTGCCAAAAGTGGAATCCGCCATAAATGAACCTTGGTAGCCATGCCCAATTTCATGTAACCCACCCCAGCCAGGTTTTAACCAGAATGAAATCACGGATGCGCTTGTTTCTGCAGTATAATTTACGCCATAGTAAGCTGCACCTGCGCCATGTTTATCTGCTTTTGCAAAGTAACGGTTTACGATGTTTTTATCCGTCGCTTGTTGTGGTGTAAAAGAAAGTCCGGCTAACTCATTATATGTTTCAAATAACGTGTCATAGTAAGCTAATAGCGCGTTGATGGATGAGAAATCATCCATTTTCTCCAAATAGGCTTTATCTCTTGTTGGCACTAAAATTTGGATGTATCTATTGCTGACTAACCCAAAGCTAGCTTGTGTTTTATTCCATTTTTCAAAAAAATCTGCCTCTTTATCTCCTTGTTTGAATACTGGTAATTCTACGGCTGTGTCACTTACTCTATATTCTACGCTTGGTGCATCTGTCGTGAATGTTGTTTTGATGAAAGGCACAGCCTCACTATTCGCCGTAATTTTCACCCACGAACTCCCGATAGAATATGAACTTTCTGTTTGATTATCATCATTTAGTAACTCCAGCGTGAGATTGCCTTTGAAATTCGTATTGGTTTGCCTGATCTCGATCGTTGCATTCTTTGGAAGTACCACGCCTAAATCTTGACGATCGTGATCAATTCCCTTAGACAACCCTTGATTTCTCATCCATGTTGGATTCTCTAATGTGTACAGTTTTTTCTCCATTGTCGTTGCTGCGTTTACTTTTAAACCGCCAGTGGCAAAGATACTTACCACAACAATTAAAAAAATAGTTGCGAGTATCGTTTTAATTTTATTACTTTTCATCCTTTTAACCCCTCTTTCTATTATTTTATGATATCGTGCTCCTATATATTAAACAACACAATTTAAACAACACAATCCATTCTGTTTCCCGTGCTTTATTATGACAAATTTGTAAACTTTTGAAAAGCATGATTAAGGACCTGAATATGGTAGACTATGTTTATGTATTGTTGTACGCTCTATTCAATTACTGCACATTAACTTGGGCAGCTGATTTCATTGCCTTGCTCAACTAGCTTAACATATATTTTATTCTTATAAATTCTAATATCCTCAGTATCACTCCCTATTTCATGCTTTTTTTTTACAGTTCTGTGAACATTTATTATATTTCATATGATTTTGGAGATATGCTTCCCAGGCTTAGCTTTTATTCTTGTTATTAGCTAACACCTTACATTGTTATCCTTCTAAAACCTGTAGTATACTTAATCTGTATATAAAAAAGGAACTTCGAAAGGAAGATAAAACTATGAAATCACGTGCAGCAGTGGCCTTTGCGCCTGGAAAACCTCTGGAAATCGTTGAAATTGACGTAGAGGCTCCGAAAAAAGGAGAAGTTTTGGTTAAAATTACGGATACGGCGGTTTGTCATACGGATGCTTATACGCTCTCTGGTGATGATCCTGAAGGCGTTTTCCCGGCCGTTTTAGGGCATGAGGGTGGTGGCATTGTCACCCAGATTGGAGAAGGCGTGACAAGTGTTGCGGTTGGCGATCATGTGATTCCGCTCTACACAGCCGAATGTGGCGAATGTGAATACTGTACATCTGGTAAAACGAATCTTTGCCAAGCCGTTCGCGAGACGCAAGGGAAAGGTCTGATGCCAGATGGTACGACACGGTTTTCTTATAATGGCGAGCCAATTTATCATTATATGGGGACGAGCACGTTCAGCGAATACACCGTTATTCCAGAGATTTCACTTGCTAAGATTAACCCAGATGCGCCGCTCGAAAAAGCATGTTTACTTGGTTGTGGTGTAACGACGGGGATTGGCGCGGTTCACAATACCGCAAAAGTGCAAGCTGGCGATACGGTGGCGGTTTTTGGCTTGGGTGCGATCGGTCTGGCGGTTATTCAAGGCGCAGTGCAAGCTCGTGCTAGCCGCATTATCGCGATTGATACGAATCCGGATAAATTCACGCTGGCAAAAGAGATGGGCGCGACAGACTTTGTGAATCCGAAAGATCACGCGCGGCCGATTCAAGAAGTGATTGTCGAGATGACAAATGGTGGCGTGGACTTTAGTTTTGAGTGTATCGGGAATACGGATGTGATGCGTTCGGCGCTGGAATGTTGCCATAAAGGCTGGGGCGAGAGCGTGATTATAGGTGTTGCAGCGGCTGGAAAAGAGATTAGTACGCGTCCATTCCAACTCGTGACGGGTCGTGTGTGGCGTGGTTCGGCGTTCGGTGGCGTGAAGGGGCGCAGTGAGTTGCCGGGCATGGTGGAGCAAGCGATGAAGGGTGAAATTAAGCTTGATCCGTTTATTACGCATAGCTTGCCTTTTGCGAGCATTAATGAGGCGTTTGATTTGCTGCATAACGGTGAATCGATTCGGACGGTGCTTTCGTATGACTGAAAAATTGGAATTGCTGGAGGAACATAAGAGTTTTGACGGTGTTCAGTTGAAATACCGCCATTATTCGACGGTTCTCGGTTGTGACATGACGTTTAGCTTGTTTTTGCCGAATAAAGAAAAATTTGAGGCGCCGCCGCTCGTTTGGTGGCTTTCGGGCTTGACGTGTACGGATGATAATTTTACGCATAAGGCTGGGGCGCAGAAAAGGGCCGCGGAGCTTGGTTTGGCAATGTTGATGCCGGATACGAGTCCTCGTGGGGATGCGGTCGCGGATGATGCAGACTGGGACTTGGGTCAGGGTGCTGGATTTTATGTGAACGCGACGCAGGAACCGTGGGCGCGGAATTTTCGGATGTATGATTATATCGTGACGGAGCTTACGGGGATTGCGCGGGATACGTTTGGTTTGACTGGTCCGGAGTCGATTATGGGACACTCGATGGGTGGACATGGCGCGCTTGTGATTGGACTGCGTAATCCTGATCGCTTCCGCTCGATTTCGGCTTTTGCGCCGATTGTGAATCCGATGGAGGTTCCGTGGGGTGTTAAAGCGTTTGATGCGTATTTGGGCGAGGATCGGGATGCTTGGTCGGAATGGGATGCGACGAAGTTGTTAGCAGAACATGATGGTGGTATGCAGACGCCGATTTTGATTGATCAGGGGACTGGGGATTCGTTCTATGATGGGCAGTTGCAACCTGAGAAATTAGCTGATATTGTGGATGGAAAAGATTATCCGTTGACGCTGCGCATGCAAGACGGCTACGATCACAGCTATTATTTTATCGCGAGTTTCATCGAAGAACATTTGGAATTCCATCAGAAGCATCTATAATAAAAAAAGAACCGCTGAGGCTAGATTTCCGATCTAACTTTAGCGGTTTTTCATACCTTCCGTTTTCCAAATAGAATCGGACAAACTGACTGCTTCATATTTTATCGTATTTTCCATCTCAAAAACCAGGTTTCCAAATGTTTTTTTGAAAATCGGTATGTTTCGTAATACTTTTCGACATACGTTGCCCGCGAGCCTCGAAGTCCGTATTCTTTTCCCGTTTGCCTCGGAAATGAGTGTCACGAGCTGCGTCGTGTTCATCGCCTCACTGTTTTGAGGCACATAGATTCCTCTCGCCCTTTCGCAAATAATTTCTTTCAAAAAAGCAGCCAAGTTGTCGATAAAAATCATGCTTCGGTTTCCACTAATCGCTGGAAAAACAGGTACTTTGCGGGCGAGTTGTGCCAGGCGAGCGTAGTTTCCTGGACAGTCAGGACCATAAATCATCGGCGGACGAACAATCGCGACTTGGAAATCAG